>CAXRHS010000972.1:0-7186 GCA_964230235.1 Myxococcota bacterium | reverse complement strand
GCGCGTGTTGTAGCCTGACGTCGCGATTAGCGCTTCGCTCAGCTTCTTGCCGCTGGCGTCGATGACCACCACCCAGCCGGCGCCGTCTACCGACGTCTTGCCCTGCGGGTACGACATGCCCACCAGCACCGTGCGGCCGTCGCCCAGCGGCGCGATGCCTTCGAGGTAGGCCCAGGTTGCAGCCGGGTCGTTCAAATCCGCGGCCCACGCAACCTTGCCGTCCAAGCCGATGCGAAATGCGCGCGCGTGCGACTGCCCGGCAGTCTCGACTTGTGCGACAGCCAGCGCTGCGTCGGGATAGGCCTGTGTCATCCCACTTGTGGCTATCACAACCTTCTTGCCGACAAGGTCGAGCTTGGTCTGCCAGATGGCCAGGGGTCCAGCCTTGCACACGCCATCGGCGCAGGCATCAGCGGTGGTGCAGGCGTCGCTGTCGCTGCACGCGCCAGGCGCGGCGACCGTCGTGCACCCCTTGCCCTTGTCGCATCCGTCCGCCGTACACAGATTGCCGTCGTCACACTTGACCGCCGCGCCCGGCTTGCACAGGCTGGCTGTACAAGCATCCCCACCGGTACACGCATCCCCATCGCTACATGTCCCGGCATTGGCCAGGTACACGCACCCCTTGCCCTTGTCGCAACTGTCGTCCGTACAGGGATTCTTATCGTCGCAGGTAACCTTGGCCCCCGGCGCACATGCCTTGCTGTCGCAATTGTCGCCCTCGGTACACGCATCCCCATCGGTGCAACTCGCCGCATTCGCCAACGCGATGCAATTGCCTGTGGCCTTGTCGCAGATGTCGTTGGTGCAGCCGCTGCCATCGTCGCAGTTCTTGGGTGCAAGCCCCATGCACAGCCCGCCCACGCAGCCATCGGGCACCGTGCACGGGTCCTTGTCGTCACACGGCGCGTTGTTGGCCGCAAATGGGTGCGTGCATGCACCTGCCGCGCACACATCGAGCGAACAGGCATTGCCATCGTCGGCGCAGATCGCGCTGTTTGCCAAGTTGGCGCAGCCGCTGGCCTTGTCGCAGCTGTCGTTGGTGCAACCGTTGCCGTCGTCGCAGCCCGTCGCCGCGCCCGGCAGGCATGCCGTGCCCTTGCAACCGTCGCCTACGGTACACGCGTTGCCATCGGTGCAGGTCGCTGCGTTGGCCGGATAGACGCAGCCCTTGATGGGGTCGCAGTAGCTGTCGGTGCACGGGTTTTCGTCCGTGCAGACCGTGCCTGCACAAGGGTCGACTGCCACCTCGGTTTCGGCGACCGGTGCGCTGTCGGTCTCCGTAGGATCGATGTCCGCAGCCACTTCCGGCTCCGTGTCGTGCCCAGCATCGGTGTCTAGTGCGGCGTCAGCGTCAGCCACGGCATCAGGCACGACATCGGGCGCGACCTCCATGGCGGCGTCCGCAGCGTCCTCCGTATCCGATGGCACATCAGTGTCGGCGTCGACCGCGGCAGCACCGTCATTCGCCGCGCCCACGTCGGCCAACGCCGCCTTGCGTTCGGTGCCCGTTGCGAACTGAAACTGCCCGGCCGTTGGCGTCTCCACACACGCAACGCAGATGCCTGTCAACAACAGCCACCCAGCCCAGCGCAGGCTGGGCTTGGTACCTTGAGGCCGCGGCTTCAGCCGTCGGCAATTCACCGAGGCGGTTGCGTCGCCGTTGTGTGCATGGGTCCGCATCCCAACCCCCTAAAACCGCACCGCAACCACCACGCCCTGGCCCGTCGGCAGCACCGCCACCTTGCCCGGCATCCGCAACAGCAACCAGGCACCGACACCCGCCGACGCCGCGCCGGCTGCAACCAGTCCGATCCCCAACCCCATCCGCTGGTTCAGCGACGCGGCCTGGGCGGTCGAGTCGTCAAAGGCGATTCCGGTCACTTTGCCGCCGCTGTTCTTCTGCGCAATTGCGGCATCGTAGGCCTTCCAGTCGTCCTGCAACAGTGCCAGGACTGTCGCGCCACCACCCAAAAGGGCAACGCCGCCGCCCAAGGCTGCCCACGCAGCCAGGTTGGACGGCGATTCGCGCGCCGCTATCCCCGGACCGGGCGCGACCGCTGGTGCGGCGGGTTTTGCGGCGAGCGGAGCTGCGGCCGTCGGCTTGGCGTCGGCTGGTGCGGGCTCTGGGGATCTGGCGGGCGCGGGCGGGGTCTTGCCCAACTTCTTCTGCACGGCCTTGAGGCGATCTTCCGCCCCACGCCGATCGGGTGCATCGGCCGGCGCCCGCGCGAGGTAGTCGTTGAGCACCTGTTCCGCCTCTTCCCAGTGTTCCGCGGCAAATTCGATGACCGCCAACTTGAAAAGGACATCGAACCGCTCAGGGGCCAACTGCAGTGCATCGCGACACAGCAGCGCCGCCGAGGTGTAGTCCTTGTTGCGCAGCGCGTACTCGGCATCGCGCAGCTTGGCCGCCACTTGACCGTTGACGATGTCGGCCATGTAGTCCTTGGCCTTCGGCACCCGCGCGGCCTCCAGGCCTGGGTCGGCAATGAAAGCCTTGTAGTGCACCATCGCCTGGTCGAGCAGTCCGGCCAGGTGCTCAGACCGCGCCAACGCCCACAAGTAGCCCGACTGCGGATCGGTGCGCCAGGCGCTCAAGTACAGGTCCACCGCGCGCTGGTAATCGCCTGCGTTGTAGGCCTTGCTGGCCTGGGTTGCCATGGTCTTGGCCACTTGGGCCTTGTCGGCGGCGAGCCCAGACGTGGCAGAGGTCATACACAGCAGCGCAAGAAACACGCCGAGCCAGAGTCGGCGCCGGGACAAGGTCGCAGCCATCGACCACCTGCGAGGCCTGACAGCCGACAACCCGCATGGCTGCAGCGGCGCCAAGACAGGGCGAGCATACGGCGGCACAAGGCAGGGCTGCAAGCACTTGAGACAAAGCGGGAAAGGCGACGCATCGTGCATGGACATTCGCAGTTTCGGCGTCGGGTCTGCGCTCACGCGCGATTGTCGCGCTGACGCGGGCCCACAGCGTGCACGCGAGCTGGGAGGCGACCGCTTGACCGCCGGTGCGCGGTCCAGCAGCATCGCCGGGTGCGCTGGCGGCGCAAGCGCCGCTTCTGCTGCGGACAAGCAACGGAGACGGTGCACAGCGGCGGTGCCCTGACTCGCCGCGAGTGCGAGGCGCCGTGCCGCAGACCCAGCAAACCCCCGCAACCTTCCTGGTCGGAGGCATTGCGATTTTGCCAGCCCACCGCGAGGCACACATGGCTCACTTCTCTTCAGATTTCCACCAGTTCCTGCGCGACTTGCGCGACAACAACGCCAAGCCGTGGTTTGACGCCAACAAGCCGCGTTTTGAGGCGTCGGTCAAAGGGCCGATGGTCCGGTTTGTCGCCGACCTCGCGCCCGAGCTGGCCGGCATTGCTCCCGAGTACCGGGTGGAACTCAAGCCGCAGGGCGGCTCCATCATGCGGATCTACCGCGACACTCGCTTCAGCAAGGACAAGACCCCGTACAAGACCAACATGGCAGCCCATTTCGGCCATGGTCGCGGTCGTGAAGGCGCGTGCCCTGCCCTGTACCTGCACTTTGGTCCTGGTCAGTGCGGCGTGGGCGGAGGCATCTGGCAGCCCGACGCGCCGGCGCTGCACGCCATTCGCAGCGCGATTGCCGCGCAGCCGGACCAGTGGCGCAACGCGACTGCGCAGTTTGATGCGCGCTCGGCGTGCGGCTTGATGGGCGAGACGCTCAAACGGCCGCCAGTCGGCTTTGACCCCAGCCATCCGTGCATTGCCGACATCCAGCGCAAAGACTTCGCGGTCAGCCGACACCTCGACGATGATGAACTGCTGCGCGACGATTTCCTCGCCCACATCTGCGCCCACTTGCGCGCGACGCTGCCTTTCTTGCGCTTCTTGGAGCGCGCAGTCGGCTTGTAGGCGGCGTCGGACCTGGTCCACCAGAGGGCCAGCGCGGCCGAAGCACGGTGGGGGGCTTTGTTCAGATCCTTGTAATTGAACGGCAATCTGTCAACGCGCCGATCGACCCGCGCTGACGCCCCAGCGTCAGGCCAATTGCAGGCTGTGCGCCGCCAGCCTACCATCGCCTCCCCGCGCGGAGGCCACCGATGCACGACACCAAACCCAGCCTGACCGCGCTGCTCGTCGCGGCGGCGCGCGCGATTCCGGGTCCATTGCCTGCCGTGGACCCGCAGCTCGGCGCCCAGCTTGGCGGCAATTTCGGCAAGGTGTTGGACCTCATCGCCGCGAACAAGGCGGGCGCGGTGCTGGCGCGGACGGCAGGCCTCGCCCTGGTCGACCACATCCACCTGCGCACGGCAGCGTTGGACCAAGCGGTGACGGAGGCCGTGGCGGCTGGCTGTCGGCAAGTGATGGTCCTGGGCGCCGGCTACGATCGGCGCGCCTGGCGCCTCGCTGCGCTGCAGCCTTGCTCCGTGTGGGAGGTGGATCACCCGGCCACCCAAGCGGAAAAGCGCCGGCAGCTGGGTGACCGGCCTCCGGTGGCGGCACAACTGGTGTGGGCAGCGGTGGATTTCGCGGTCGACGACCTGGGCGCGCAACTGCAGGCCTGCGGCCACGACCCGACCCAGCCAACCTTGTGGCTGTGGGAGGGCGTGACCATGTACCTGCCCGAGTCCGCGCAGCGCGCGACCTTGGCCGTCGTGCAGGCACGCTCGGCGCCGAACAGCTGGCTGGCGCTCAGCTACCTGACGCCGCAGTTGCTGCCCGGCGGCAAGCTGGCCAAGGCGGCGGCGGCCCGGGTGTTCGCGGCCATCGGCGAACCGCTGGTTGGGGCGTTTTCGCGAACGCAGTTGCGGGCCCTGCTTGCCGACGCGGGATTTGCAGTGGCGTCGGACACCAGCAATGCGGACTGGGCGCGTCGTTTCGGCGGCAGCGCGACCGTGGCGTTGTTGTTTCGCTGCGAGCGCGTGGCGGTCGCGCGCAAGGAGTCACGTGAAGCCTGAAGACGTTGCCCGCGCCCGCCTGGACCTCGCCGCACGCGACCCGGTCCTGGCAGCCATTTTCGCGACCTGCGGCGACCTGACGTGGTCCACCGACACGGACTACTTCGCCGCACTCGTTCGCAAGATCGTCGCTCAGCAGCTGTCGGCCGCTGCGGCCCGCACGGTCCACGGCCGCGCAGTGGCGCACTTGGGCGGCGTCGTCAGCGTCGCATCGGTGCAGACGACCACGCCCGAAGGCCTGCGGTCGTGCGGGCTCTCCGGTCCCAAGGTGCAGTACGTGCTGGGGATGGCCGAGCGGGTGGCCGACGGCCGGCTCGACCTGGCCCGCCTGCCCCAACTGGACGACGACGACGCCATCGCGGCGTTGGTGCAAGTGCCGGGCCTGGGCCGCTGGAGCGCGGAGATGTTCTTGATGTTCACGCTGGGCCGGCCCGATGTGTTCTCGATGGGCGACCTGGCGCTCAAGCACGCCATGGCCCAGGCCTACGACAGGCCCGCAGACGCGTTCAAGGTATGGGGACCGTCGCTCGCAGAGACTTGGCGACCCTGGCGGACGGTCGCTTGCCGGTACCTTTATGCGTGGCTCGATGGCGAGCGGGCCAAGGCAAGCGCGGCCAAGGGCCGATGAGGACTCGTCGCCGACCCCGTTCGCCATAAGTCGCTGAACTAGCAACGAAACAAACCAGCCCGCCATAGGACCACACAGTCAGCGAGCCGCTGCGCGGTTCCGCCGCAGTCGCCGAGCGGCATCCACTTGCATCGCCAGGCCGCCACCGCTACGGTGTCGCCACGGCAGGGGGGCCGGCAGCATGAAAGACGGGATGATTTGGAGAAGCGCCGTTGCGGCGGGCGCGCTGGCCTTTGCGTGTGCAGAGACGCCTGCGCCGGCTCCGGCGGCAACCGGCGCGGACACGGCGACAGCTGCCAGCGATGCAGCAACGGTCTCGGACGTCGCACCGGACAGTGGTGGAGGCGCAAGCGACAGCGCCGCCCAGGTCGACGGAACAGCGGCGGCGGGCGATGCCGCGGGCGACGTGGGCGCGACAGCGTGCCCCCAAGCCAAGCTGCTGCTGGACCTGAGCAATGCGCCGGGAGCTGGCGGCGCCTACGCCAAGCCGACGCTGGCCGGCACGTGCGACGCCACGACCTTCACCGTGACCAGCAACGGCATGCCGCACTACAAGTACGTGCCCATGACGCCCAATGCGCTCAAGGAGTACGCCCAGAAGTACACGATTACCCGCACGCCCAAAGTGGCGGCCACTACCACGGCGATTCCGCTGCTTGGCCTGGTCGGATTCTCGGTCGCTGGCCTGCCGTTCTTTGGGCCCAACGAGGCTGGCATACCGGAAGACTCGGCGTGGGGCGACCCGGTCTACAACGGCATCACCGACGGCTGCAAAGGGCACACAGCCGACCAGTACCACAACCACGCGCTTGAACCCAAGTGCCTGACGCAGGCTGGCGTTGTCAGCGAACCGTGGACGCTGCCGGACCTGCCGACCGACAAGGCGTCGCCGTTGCTGGGCTGGGCAATGGATGGCTTTGCGGTGTACGGGCCGTACGACTGCATCGACGCCGCGTGCAGCAAGGTGGTCGAGTTCAAGTCCGGCTACGTCAAGACGGGCGACCCGAAAAAAGACGCGTGGAAGAACCACGCCTACCAGGCCAAACCGGACGACGCCACCGTGCTCGACGCGTGCAACGGCCGCATCGGGCCAGACGGCGTGTACCGCTACCATGCGACCAAGGCCTTTCCGTACCTCCTGGGCTGCTACAAGGGCACGCCCGCCGCAGGGCAGACCGGCGGCGGCGGCACGCGAGGCGGCGGAGGCGGCGGGGGCAACACGGGCGGCGGGCCCGCCACCTGCAACAGCGACGGCGACTGCACCGGCAAGTGCCCGCAGGGTACGGTTGGGTGCGCTTGCACGCAGGCGCCTCAAGGAAAAATCGGCGCGCCGACCTGCAGCAAGGACGCGGACTGCCCTGCCCTGCCCAATGGCCAGCCTTCGACGTGCCAGGGCGGGCTGTGCAAGCCAAAAATGCAGTAGGGCTGCGGCGTACCGCGACCTGGATTCGCGGGACACTGCGCTACGCACCGGTCCGATGGCAGTGCACGTGCAGCGCGCTCGCGGTCGCCGTCATGCTACCGACCTGTCGCGCACCGACTGAACCACCGAAAAGACAGCCGCTGCGCAGCGTGACTGTTGCGATTGACTGGCGGCGCGACCGGCTCGGTGATTCCGGCTTCGT
>CAXRHS010000971.1:0-7306 GCA_964230235.1 Myxococcota bacterium | reverse complement strand
CGGCATTGGCGTCCTCTGGCGTTCGCTGGCGTTCGCTGGCTAGGGTTTTGAAGCCCGAACGCTGGAGGTAGTGTACTTCTCTGGCTAGGGTTTGGCTAGGGTTTTGGGGTGCGCTGGCCTGAATTCGGGTGACACCGGCTGACGCGCCAAATGGGACAAGTTTGCTAAAATAACTGTACTTTTTGTTTCGCGTGACTCGCGCTGAACAGCCCTGAACTGCGTAGGTGGCTTTTTCGTAATCAGCAGGTCCCGGGTTCAAGTCCCGGTGTTGGCTCCAAAGAAAACAAGGGCTTGCGTCGAAAGGCGCATGCCCTTTTCGTTTCAGGCTACCAACGGGGCTACCGTTTTCGCTGTGGCGCCGCTGTGGGGTCAGGTGCCGGGGTCGGATTTGGGGTCGGACTTCGACACCTGGACCCGTCGCCGCGCGCCGCACTGGACCCGTCGCCGCGCGCCGCAATTGCCCCGGGTCGGGCGGGTGCGCCAGCCGGTGCGCCCCTGGAAACAGGGCCGGGGTTGCAATCGGGGTTGCATTGAGCTTGCGTGCGCGGTCTAGGTCCGCACGCTGGCCGTCGGCGTAGGCTATTCGTCGTCGTCGTCGTCGTCGTCGTCGGCAAACCCTTGGCTCAACTCCGCCGGGGTCGGGCAAACTTGCCCGTTGCAGATCACGCGGACTTGGCCCGTGCCGTGCCTCGCGGTCGCCGCCTGGACTTGCAGCACCCGCAAGATTTGGCCGCCGATCTTGGCGAGCGCGGTCACGCAATCCTTTGCCGAGATTGACCCGTCGGCAGTGGCCCGGTTGACCATGGCCTGTTGAAACGCGATCCACGCGCGCTGCGCGGCAGCGTCCATCGCTTCCTCGCCGGCCGCTTCGATGGTTGCCACGTCGTCGGCCGACAACCCGGGAACCGTAACAAGCAGGCCCTGCAGCGAGCACTTGCGCGATTGCCGCGGTTGCCGGTTGTCGCGGGTGCGGTTGCGCGCACCGAGCGTGCGATCGGCCGCTTGACCGCGCCCGCCCACCGACCGCGCCGGGCGGTTGTTTGGCCCTTTGAGCCTACCTGCCTTCATTGCGTTTTCCTCCATATGCTCACGGAACTCGCCCGCCGCGTGCGCAAGTTGACCTGCCCCAACTGCAACGCGACCGTCTGGGCGCTGCCCACCAGCGCGCAAGTCTGGTGCGAGGGCTGCGCATCGCAGTTCAGCACGCAACGGCCGCGGTCCACGCTGGCCCGACCGCCCGGCGGCTACCATGGGCGGCAATCGCCCTCGACAGACAGCCCCCACGGCGGCGAGCTTGTGCCACCGCGGTCCCGGCTGCCCGAGCGGGCCTACCCGTACTTCGACGACGCTGACCCAGGCCAATACTGAGGCGCGGCCCGCACTGGGCGCGGCAACAGGGACGTGGCCGCTGCCGGCCAATCGCGACTGACGGCGCGGATAATTGCGGCCATTTCGACCGCAAGACAGCTCGCCCGGGCGGGCGACAGCCTCGCGCGCGGCGCGCTCCCTAAGCGCTCGCCGCGCCGTAGTATTGGAAACGACCACGATTCGCGGCATCCTGCGGGCGGCGACTTGACGTTCGCCATGAACCAGAGGCGCAGCGGCAGGCGCGAGCAAGTGAATTCGTCGGAAACCAAAGCACCGTGCGCTCTCAGCGAGCCAGGATCTGCGAGGCTGGCGGTCTTGCACAATGCTGACTGCCGGCCTCTCACACCACGAAGGCCTGCGCGATGCTGACTCCCGCCGACATCACCCGCATGGCCGCCGCCGGCGAGTCGATGGAACTCGAATTCAAAGGCGAATCGCGCGGAGCACTGCCCGACGCCGAGATCATCCTTGCCGTCGTCTGCCTCGCCAACGCCGACGGCGGCTGGCTGCTGCTGGGCGTCGAGGATGACGGCGCCATCACCGGCGCCCAACCGCGCCACGATCACGGCGGCCTCGACCCGCGCCGCGTCGAGGCACTCATCAGCGGCAAAACGCGGCCTGCGCTCTCGGTCCGCGTGCAAGTTGTCGCCACGCAGCACGGGCCGGTGGTGGCGATCGAAGTGCCCAGTTCTCGCGCGCCGATCGCCAATTCCGACGGCCGCTACGTCCGCCGCACACTCGACGCCCGCGGCAAGCCCGCGTGCCTTCCGTACTTCGCCTGGGAGATGGGCTCGATCGGCGCGGCCTTTGGCGTGCCCGACCCGACGCTTGGCATCGTTTCTGGCGCGACGTGGGACGACCTCGATCCCCTAGAATTCGACCGGCTGCGGCGACTGATCCGCGAAAGCAAAGGTCGGGGTGACGACGCCCTGTTGGACCTGTCGAACCGCGAAATCGCCAAGAGCCTCGGCGCTGTCGAGGCCAACGGCGAGGTCCGGCACATCCGGCTACTGGGCCTGCTTCTGTTTGGCCACGAGGCCGCGCTTCGGCGCATGGTGCCGGCCCACGAAGTCGCGTTTCAGGAACTCGACGGCACTTCGGTGCGCGTCAATGACTTCTTTCGCGGGCCGCTGTTGCGCGCATTCGACGACCTATCGGCGCGGTTTGCCCAATGTGTTCGCCACGTCGAGCTGATGGTCGGCATGCACCGCGTAGACGTGCCCGACTACCCTGAACCTGCGTTCCGCGAAGCAATGGCCAATGCCCTGGTCCACCGCGACTACGCCGCTCTGGGTGCCGTGCACGTGCAATGACGTGCCGACCAGCTGCGCGTGGACAGTCCTGGTGGCTTTTCTGAAGGCGTCCGGCTCGACAACCTGCTGGTGACGCCACCGCGACCGCGCAACCCGTTCTTGGCCGACGCCTTCAAGCGCGCGGGCCTGGTCGAGCGCATCGGCCGCGGCATCGACAGCATTTTTGAGAGCCAACTGCGCAACGGTCGGCCGGCGCCGAGCTATGCCCTGTCGGGTCCGGCGAGCGTGACGGTGGTGCTGAACGGTGGGGCGGCAAACCTGGATTTCGTGCGCTTCGCGGTGCAAGAGGCTCGGCGGAGCCGTCCGCTTGCGCTCGCAGAGTTGTTGCTGATCAACGAACTGCACCTGCGGCGGTCCATCTCCGCTGCCGACGCCGCATCGCTGGTGCAGTGCGGCGAGACTGAAGCACGCGGCGTGCTGGCCCGGTTGGTCGAGCGTGGCATTTGCGAGGCACGTGGCGGACGACATCGGGCCTGGCACCTGTCGGCGGCGATGTATCGGGCATTTGGCGACGAGGCTGGCCTCGTGCGTACCCACGGTTTTGAGGTCTTGCAGCAAGAGCAGATGGTGGTGCAGTACGTGGCGACGCACGGTGCGATCCAGCGCAAGGATGCCGCCGCGCTCTGTCGTATCTCCCCAAAGATGGCTGGCCATCTTCTGCGCAACCTATTGGAATAAGGACGCATTTCCCTTGTGTCGTCTGGCCCTACCTCCCGCTATGTCCCGGCGGGAGGTAGCGAGAATCTACTACATCCCGCCGGGAGGTACGGGAAGGCGGGCAAGCGACCTCGCCGTGGAACAGATTGATCTGTCGGCAACTTTGCGCCGGCTATCGTGGCAAATCTGGGACGTAGTGGGGCGCCGTCCAACCCTAGCCCGCCATCCTCGCCGCCGCATCCACTTGCGCCGCCCAAGCCTCCAATGCCGCCCGCTTCTTCTTGTCATACTCGTGGCGGTCGTAGCGCGCGATCACCGACCCGTGCACGTGCCCCAGCACTCGCTCGACCACAAAGCGCGGGAATCCCAACGCCGGCAGGCCTGTCGCAAGCGTGCGCCGCAGATCGTGGGTGTGCAGGTTCTCAATCTCAAACAGGGTCGCCGATAATGAGGACCCGGCGTTGCTTTTGCTTGGGCCGCGAGCTCACCCGATGCGGGATTCGCCGTGATCGCAACGCTTGGGCACTGGCCCACAGCAAATACAGCCGCGCAAGCCACGGACGAGAAAGCAAGTTTGGGGTCGCCCAGCGCGACGCGCCCGATTGGGCGCGCCGTCCGGGGATGCCCCCAAACATGCCCGGATAAACTGCATTTCGGTTCGAACTGACGTCGCTCGCGTAAGCTCCACGAAGCCGACCTGCAAGCTAGCGCGCTTCGGAGCTTGTTATGGATCGAAGCCAGAAATCGGCGTGTGGCCTAAGAACTCGAGGAATCGCCGCGGCTTGGTCGGCGATTTCGAGTAGTTGCCTGGCGCGTCTTCGGCACCATATCGTCGCGGTAGTAGACTGCCAGTTGGTCGCGGTACATCGCTCCTCGATGCCAGCAACGGCGCGGAAATCGGCTGCAGTGCAACACGCCGAGCGATCGGCGCAGGTCACCGCCATGGGACCGTCCGGCGCGAACAGGACCCATGTAAAACCAGGTCGATCGACACGAGCGCGCGGCGGAGCGACGAGTCGGCTCGCAAAGTTGTGAACCTGCGACCCCATGAGCAAGCAACGGGCCCACGTAGAAAATCAACCGGATCCTCCGCGGGCCCACATGTCATTGACACCGCAAGGCCCCGAGCGCAGAGTCTCGGCCCTGCTGCTGCCGCAAGGTGCGGTGGCGCGAGGTTGGCGGCCGGTCGCGTTTTGCAAATGCCTGCCAGGGGCGGCCCCGACCTGCTCAATTATCCCTTGGTTTCCGGTGCTTCCCCCGCTAGATATCCACCATGCAGTTGCTAAGGGATTGTGACAAAATAACACGATCGAGTGAGCAAATGGTTGGAGCGGCGAGTCGGCTTTCGAGCCGCGAGCTTGCGACCCACGAAGGAAGCAAATGGAGCGCGTGACAGAACGACTTGTTCTGTCACAGTTCCCAAGAAGGTGTTGGCGTATTAGGGCCTGTAAAAGAACAAGTCAATCGACACTTGCGCGGAGCGGAGCGGCGAGTCGACTTGCAAAGTCGCGAGCTTGCGACCCACCAAGCAAGCAGTGGGCCAACGTAGAAAATCGAGTAGATTTTTTACGGGCCCTTATGTCGTAGCGAGCGGAATCAGGCGCCCACAAGGCAAGGCGGAGGCGCCGCGACGACTGAGGCGAACGGGATGTGCGCCAATGGGACAGTCCTGCGAACTGTCCAGGAGGAGTGGGGCCGACAACGAAACATGGCGGGGTCGATTGTCCTGCGAACTCATCGACGAGTCACGCGTAGTAGACGTTAATTCGTCAACACCTTCTAAGCGCGCCAGGCGCGCCCCAGCACCAGTTGCGCGTCGCGCAAGATCACGAGCCCCGCATGTCGAAGTCCCACAACATCAATTCACCGGATGCAGTCCTCCGGTCACAGTCCTTCGCGGCCAGGCTGTCGGCCGCCGTCGACCACATCCGCGACACCGCTGTCCAGGCCGAAAGCGAAGCAACGGTCGCAGCCGCGGTTGACCATGAGTTGGCAGAACTGCTCCTGTTGGCGACGGGCCGGCGTCCAAAGCTGGAAAAAGAGGTACAAGTCGGAGCGACCGCGACGCTGTCGGTAGGCCGTGGCAGGGCAGACAGCATCTTCGGTGCGATTGTCGTCGAGTACAAGCACCCAACGAAACTTCGGACTGCGGCACTTCGGCTTGCAGCCTCAACGCAGCTGTCCGCCTATCTGCAAGCAGAGCACAGGCGCGTGAAACATGACCTTCTTGGCGTTCTGACCGACGGCCTCACGTGGCAGTTGCTGCATGTTGCCGACGGACGGGCGACCATCGGGGTGGAGCAGCCGTTGCGGCCGACGCACTTGCGCGGTCTGGTAGAGGGCTTTTTGTCGCTCGAGCGCGTCGCGCTGACCTCCAAGAACTTGCTTCGCGACTTCTGCGAACCGGAGTCAAAGAGCCTCAGCCGTCGTCTGTTCAGGGCGCTTTTGGATGCCATCACGCGGCACCAAACCGAAAAGACTGCCATGCTGTTCGCAGAGTGGCAGCGGCTGTTTCGGCTTGCTCACGACGACAAGAGCAAGCAGAAGGCCATCGAAGAGCGCCGGCGGGCCTTGGAAGAAATCGCTGGAGAGGCGTTTCCATCCGGAAACAACCACCGCGAATACCAGGTGCTGTTTTGCCTGCAGACCACCCATGCGATCATCGTCAAGGCAATCGCCCACAACGTGCTTGCCGGGCTTGGCACTGGCACCGACATTTCGCTCGCTTCCCTACCGCGCGCCTCGGATGACGCGATTCGCGCGGAATTTGCCAGGTGGGAAGCGGGCCGCTTGTTCCGGGAGTCCGGGATTCGCAACCTGCTCGAGGGCGACTTCTTCCTTTGGTACTGCGCATCGACAGAGCAGTGGACGGCTTCGCTGGCTGCCATTCTGCGCGAAGTCGTGGCGGCGCTGGTGCCGTATGAAGGCCGGGGCATCCTGCGGTCGGCGCTCGACCTGGCCAACGAGGATCTCTTTCAGGACCTGTACGCCCGAATCATGCCCGCAAAGGTGCGCCATAATCTCGGGGAGTTCTATACGCCACGCTGGCTCGCGGAGACGGTTGTCGCGGAGGCGCTGGATGGGTCGACTCGGCCCGGGTGGCGCGGACTGGACCCTTGCTGCGGGTCGGGCACTTTCGTGGCCGTGATGATCGACCGCGTCCTTCGCGAGCACCGCGACGAGAGTCCGGCCCTTCAGCTTCAGGCGGTGCTGAGCCGCGTGTACGGTTTCGACTTGAATCCGCTTGCCGCACTGACTGCGCGCGTCAACTACTTCGTCAGCATCGCGCCGTTGTTGTCCGTCGGCTCGGATGTCGAAATCCCCATTTTTCTCGGGGATGCGTCCTATGTCCCTGAGCGCACGAAGATCGGCGACGTCGCGGCGTACCGATACGCGATCGGCACCAAGCAAGGTGACCTCGCGATTGTGCTGCCGAAGGCGCTCGTTGCGAAGGGACCTGAGTTCAACAGCCTGATGGATGTCGTCGAGACACGCGTGCTCGCGCGCGACGCCAAGGGAGCCGCTCGGGCGTTGACAGAGGAGTTGCCGCAGGCGGAGAAGACAGCGGATGTAGTCACGGCGATCGAACGTCTCTGTGACGAGTTGGTGCGACTGGAGGCGCTCGGCTGGAATGGCATTTGGGGAAGTATCGTCGCCAACTTCCTTCGCACGGCCGAGTTTGCGCCCTTTGACATCCTCGTCGGCAATCCGCCTTGGATTGATTGGAAGAACCTGCCGGAGCACTACCGCGAGCGCGTAAAGGCCTTGTGCGTGGACCGCCGGCTGTTCTCTGGCGATGGCCATACGGGCGGCATCAACTTGAACATCTGCGCGCTGATCGCCAATGTCTCGGCTGAAAAGTGGCTGCGCACCGATGGTCAACTGGTCTTTCTCATGCCCCGTTCGTTGCTGTACCAGCAGAGTTACGAAGGGTTCCGGCACTTCCACCTCAACGCCGGGCGGCTGTA
>CAXRHS010000970.1:0-2350 GCA_964230235.1 Myxococcota bacterium | reverse complement strand
GGCCGGCGCCGGCGGCGCTGCGCTGCTCACGTTTTGCTGGAAGCGCCTGGGCGACCCCGCGCGCACGGCGCTGCACCTGCTGGCGGCGCTGTCGGGCGACGATCGCGATGGCTGGGTGGCGCAGCTGCTGGGCCATGAGGCGCTGGGCGAAGCGCTGGTCGAACTCAGCCAGTCGGGCCTGGTGCAAGTGCGCGCCTGTGCGGAGCGACCGTTCGCGGTGGCGCCGGTGGTGGCGTTCGTGCGCGCACAGGCGGGCCACGGCGCTGCCCGCGCGCGGTTGGTGCGGGCGGTGGCGCTGGCGCTGGTGCGCGGTCTGGAGACCCCAGCGCTGGCCGATCCGCTGCAGCGGGCGCTGCGGGCGATGGCGGTGGTGTTCGACGAAGCGCTGGCGCGCGCCGATGCGGCCCTTCTATGCGCCCTTTTTGATGCCTGGGCGGCGCCGCTCGTCGCCCTTGACCGGGGCTGGGAGTTGGGCGACGCCTGCCAGCGCGCGGTTGTCGACGGCGATCCAGCGGTCGCCGCCGCTGCCCAGCGCGGGCTGGGGCTGGCATGCCTTGCCGCCGGCGAGTCGGACCTCGCGCAAGCCTGGCTTGCTGCTGCGCGCCAGGGCGTGCGCCGCGACCTGCCAGTGCACGCGCCTGCCGAGCGGTCGTGCGCTTCGCGGTACGCCGATCCGGCGGTGTGCCCCAATCCGGCGCTCGACGCCTGGCTGGCCGAGATGCCGGCCCAGGCGGACGGATCCACGGGCAGCGCCGACGAGGTGTTGATTCGCGAAATTGCCCGGCAATTTCCACCGTGGACCCTCGCCGAGTGGCGCGCGGTCGTCGCGTTCGAGGCGGCCGTGGCGCTCAGCCACCGCGATGTGCCGGCGGCCTGGCCGGCGCTGGTGCGCGCACACTCCGTGGTGTCGGCGTTGCCGCGCCGCGACGAGCAGGGGGCGTATCTGGTCGCCATGGGCCAGGTCGCAGCCCGCGGTGGCCAGCTTGAGGATGCCGAAGACGCGTTCTCGGCCGCCGCTGCGCGGTTTCGGGCCGCGGGCGACTGGCACGGCGAGCGGCAAAGCCGACAGCTGCAGCGGTTGGTCGTCGCGGTGTTGGACCGAGAGCGCGCCGCCGTCCTGCAAGGCCAGATCGAGGCACTGGGTCAGCAGATTGCCGCCATTGGCGATCCCCACGCGGTGCGCCAGTCGGTCGCGGCATGCCTGCGCGCCGCCCGCGCGTGCCGGCAGCGCGGCGAGGGTCCGCAGGCGCGGACCTGGCTGCAGCAGGCCGCCGCCGGCTGTCGCAAACTGCAGTTGCGCGAGGACGATCCGCCCTTGGCCGAGGCGCTGCGCATGCTGGCTGAATTGTCCGACGGCTGAGCGGATCTGTGCCCGCTTGCGATGGGGACAGCGCACCCCACGGCGCGCCGCCGTCGCCGGTTTGCGATTGACACTGCGCCCTTGTCGGGGCACTTTGCGCGTGTCGGCGGCCCGAGCGCGCGCCGCAGGAGGCCTGTGCCATGGCGAGCCCAACCCAGATCAAGAACGAAGCGAAAAAGCAGATCAAGGACAAAGCGGGCAACGCCACCGCCAAGGTTGCCGACACCAAGAAGCAGACCGAAAAGGCCGTGACCTCGGGCGTCAAGGCCAAGTCGGCCGCCGTCAACGGCGCCAAGAAGACCATCAAGGACATCGGCGACAAAACCGCCGGTGAAATCAAGAAGGTCGGCAACGAAGCCAAGGCCCAGATCGAAAACGCCTACAAGGCCGGTCAGGCGGTGGTCGATGCCGTCAACAACTTGGAAAACGATCTCAAGGAGATCGAGAACGCGGTCGTCGAGGCCGTCGAGACGGTCGCTGCTGCGGTCGAAGAGGCTGTCAGCGGCATCATGTCGTTGTTTGGCGGCGGTGGCGGCGGCAAGGGCGCCGGACCCAAAGAAGCGGGCGTCGGCAACCGGCCGTTCGACCACCGCGGCAACTTCAAATTCCGCATTGAGATTGGCAATGTCTCGGCTGGTGCGTTCCGCGCCATCGACGGCCTGGGCGCCACCACCGAGCTCATCGAGTACCAGGGTGGCGGCGACATGTTCGCGCGCCAGATTCCGGGCCGGCCCAAGATCGCGCCGATTACGCTCAAGAAAGGCTGGGTGGTCAGCGCCGCGCTGTGGAACTGGGTCCGCGACACTATGGAAGGCAAGTTCAGCTTCCACAACGTCTCGGTCATCCTGATGGACGACGACGGCCAGACCGACGTCGCCCGCTACGAGCTGACCCAGTGCTGGCCCACCTCGTGGAAGGGCTTCCAACTGGACGGCATGGGCAACGAAGCCATGGTCGAAGAGCTGGAACTGCAAGTTCGCCACATCCAGC
>CAXRHS010000969.1:0-5979 GCA_964230235.1 Myxococcota bacterium | reverse complement strand
AGGCGCTCGGCCTCCACGGCGATCGGCTGCGCGACTTCTTGCGCACAGCCCGCGAGACCAGAGCCAGTCAGCAGGACCAGCGCCGCGGCCAGCGCGGCGGTCATGGGGCGAACGACTGCAACTGTGTGGAAACCTGCGCGCATGCCCGGGATCGACCGCCCGCGCGGACCCGTGTGGCCGGCGAAAGGGGGGCGAAAGGATGCGGGTTTTGCGCCAATGCGTCAAGGGCAGGCTGGCCCCAGCCGCCAGCCCCCGCGCGTTACACGCACCGTGTCCGCGCTACCGTCACAAGCCCACCCGGCGTATCCTACCGCCCCCGCGACCCCAGGTCGCGCCAGAGGTCTTTGATGGCTCACCACATCCACGGTCGCGCGATCGCCAAGGTCGCTGTCATCGGTTCGGGCCAGATCGGTCCCGATATCGCGTTGCATTTCGCCAAGGTCCTGGCGCCGGCGGGCTGCGCGGTGGTGGTGTTGGATCTGCGCCAGGCTGCGCTCGACGCCGGTCAGGCGCGCACCTGGAAAAAGGTCGACAAGGGCACCGAGACCGGCGCCTGGAAGCCCGCGCAAGCGGACGCGATCAAGGCGGCGATCGCGTTTACCACCGACTACGGGCAGCTTGCCGGCGCCGATCTGGTGGTCGAGGCCGCGACCGAAGACGAGCCGATCAAAGCGCGCATCTTTGCCCAGGTCGAGGCGGCGGTGTCTGCGGACGCGATCCTGTTGTCCAATAGTTCGCATTTGGAACCCGAGCGGATCTTTGCCGGCCTGCGCCATCCGGGCCGGGCGGCGGTTGCGCACTACTTCTTTCCGGCTGAACGCAATCCAGTGGTCGAGATCGTGCCTTCGGCCGCCACCGACCCCGCGATCACGCGCTGGCTGCTGCGCTTCTATACCGCCATCGGCAAGTTGCCGATTCAGGTGGGATCGCGCTACGGCTATGCGGTGGATCCAATCTTTGAAGGGGTCTTTCAGGCGGCTTGCCTCGCGGTGCAGCAGGGGCTGGGCACGGTCAAGACGGTCGATTTCGTCGCCCGCAAGGCGCTCGGCATGCAGGTCGGCCCGTTTACTGCCATGAACCTGACCGGCGGCAACCCGCTGACCGATCACGGCTTGGACCTGATGCACGAGCGCTTTGCTTGCGCCCAATGGCCGGAGCCCTGGTACAAGTCGCCGCAGCTGCTCAAGGACAAGCTGGCCGAAGGCGTCGCCGCCAAGTGGGAGGTCTGCGGCCGCGGTGAAACCGTGTCGCTGCCCCCGGACCAGGAGGCGGCGATCGTCGACGCGCTGCGCGGTGCCTATCTGGGGCTGGCGTTTGGCATCTTGGACCGCGGCATTATCGGCCGCGACGCCTACGAGCTGTGCTTGGAGATGGCGCTCGACCAAAAAGGCCCGCTGCGCTTGTGCAATGAGCTTGGTCCGGCCAACGCGCTGGCGCTGGTCGAGCGCTACGCCCAGGCCCACCCAACCCTGCAAGTCCCAGACAGTTTGCGCGCGCTGCGTCCCCTCGACCGGGTGGGTGTTTGCTCGGTGTGGACCGAAGACGAGGGTACCGCGGCCGGCACCGTGCGCGTGCTGACCATCTGCCGGCCCAAAGTGCTCAACGCCCTGGACGCCAATACCTACCGCGACCTGGTGGCTGCGCTGCGCCAGGCCGAAGCAGACCCGGACGTCGTCGGGGTAGTCGTGACCGGCCAGGGCACCAAGGCGTTCGTGAGCGGTGCCGACATCGGCGCGCTGGCGGCCGTGCAGACGCCGCAGCAGGGTCGCGCGCTGGCCGAACTGGGTCAGTCGGTGTGCAGGGCCTTGGAGACTTGCCGCAAGCCCACGGTGGCCGCCATCAATGGGCTGGCGTTTGGCGGCGGCTTTGAGCTCGCGCTCGCCTGTCAGGCGCGGATCGCCGTCGCTGGCCATAAAGCGTTGCTTGGCTTGCCCGAAGTCAACCTCGGCATCATTCCCGGTTCGGGCGGCACCCAGCGGCTGCCGCGGCTGGTCGGCGTCGCCAAAGGCTTGGAATTGCTGCGCACCGCTGCCACGTTGTCGAGCGATCAAGCGCTGGCCTTGGGCGTGGTGCGCGCGGTCGTCGCGGGCGACGCGGTGGTGGCCGCGGCCGTGCAGTTGTGTGCCGATGTGGCGTCGGGTCAGGCCAGCCTGTCGGCGCTGCCAGAGGGCCCCTTGGACGATGCGCGCAGCGAGAGCGCGGTGGACATCGGTCACCGCAGCCGCGCGGTAGACGCCGTGCTGTGCGAAGTGGTGCGGGCCGGAGCGAGCGCTGGCTTGGAGGCGGGCTTGACCGCCGAACTCGACGGGTTTGCTCGCGTGTGCACCTTGGCGGACATGCGCATCGGCGTCGATACCTTCGTTCAACAGGGCCCCAAAGCGGTGCCGGCCTTCGTGCACAGGTAGGCCTTGAAGTACACCGCCTGGGTTGCGCTGACCTACGGGCTGCTCGCGCTGCTGAGCCCACTGCTCGGCTACCTCGACGCGCAACTGTACGCCCCCGATGTGGCGCTGCTGACCGCGCTGTTTGCGGGCAGTCGCTGCGCGCTCGGGCCCGCGCTCGCCACTGGCTTTGCCGCCGGTCTGGTCAAGGACGGCTTTTCGCTGTCCTCGCCAGTCGGCACCTATACCGAGATCTGCACCCTGGTCGCGCTGGCCGGGCAGTTCTTGCAGCACCGGGTCGATCTGGTCAGTCCGATGCCGGTCATGGCGACCGCGGCCGCCACTTCGCTGGTTGCGACCGGCGCATTTCTGGGTCTGGTAGCGGTGTTCGGCCGCACCTTTGAAGCATATGGCGCAGTGTTGACCGCCGCGCTGCCGCTGGCGCTGACGACCATGCTGTGGGCGCCCGCTCAGTTTGCCGTTTTGGATCGAGTCGGCCGCAAGCTTGACCAGCGCGGCCGCGGCGCAGTACTGCTGCGCAGATAGGCGATGTGCGGCTTCGCGTGGCGGCGCATTTTGGCGACCCGCCGACATCTCCTCAAAATCACACAGTTTTGTCGCCTTGACGCTTGCGTTGCGCGCCGCTATCATCGCGCGCTCCGCGCCGGCCCCAAGCGTCCGGCGGCGCCTGTGCGCGTTTGCGATCGCGTTCTCACCTGTCGGCTGCTCGCCCGCGAGCTGGCCGACCTCAGCGGCGGCGTTGGCCTCACGGCCGGCGTGCGATTGGCAGTTGCCCCATGACCTCGCCCTTCCGATTCTCCCTCCCGTCGCGCGCCGCCGGGTTTTCGACCAGGACCATGCTGACGGTGCTCGCATGTCTCTTGGCGTTGCCGCTACTTGGGGCGTGCGAAAAAGGCGAAAAATCGTGCCGCTACTACAGCATGGTGCTCGACGCCAAAGGCGCGACCTTGCGCAAGCGCGCCGACGCGCTGGAGACAATCAAGGGCATTCCCTTCCGCGATGTGCACAAGTGCGACGATCAGAACGTGTTCGACCGGCTCGGCCGCGCGATGGACACCAAGGAGTTGCGGCCCCTGGTCATCACCACCGTCGAGAGCATCGGCCGCAGCAGCAAGGGCTTGCGCGAAAAGGCCGAAAAGCTGCTGATAAAGGCGCTCGGCTTTGAGGACATCGCCGGCCAGGCCGCCATCACCGTGCGCACCTGGCGCATTGAGTCGGCTGAGTCGGGTCGCGAGCCCTACTTTCCGTCCAAGCCGGTCATTCAGGCGCTCGCCGACAAGGTGCGCAAGTACAAGAAAGAGACCAAGGCCCTGCTGGTCGAGGCGCTTTTCGTGTCGCTCGTCACCAACGAGCAGCGCATGGAGTACGAAGATCTGCTCATCGATCTGGCGCTGACCGACCCCTCCGATCAGGGCTTGGACACCAATCTGAAGGCGCTGGCCTATTTGTCCGAGATCTACCGCGCCGTGCCGGGCCAGCCGGTCAAGGACTGGTCCAAGGGCAGTGGCCCCAAGGCGTTCGACGCCTTCGTCAAGGCGCTCTACACCCGCGACGCCGTGCGCGCCGAGACCTACATGCTGGGCCGCATCGCCCTTGGCACCGTCGATACCGCGATGGTGTCCAAGAAGATCCTGGCGATGGCGACCCAGCGCGACCCGGAATTCGAGAAGTGGGCCAAAGAGTACGGGCTGTCGGACTGGGAGTGGAAAGAAGGCCCCAAGCTGGCGCAGGTGCTGGCCGACCTGCACGACCCGCAGACCGCGCAGGACATCGTGGCAATGATGGGCAAGCCGATCGACGCCGCCACCTCGCCCGGCGACTACGAGCAAAAGATGGGCAAGTCGCTGCCGTATGCGGGCTACATCACCAGCCGGCTGCAGTTGTCGATGTGGGCGCTGGCGGCGATGGGCGAAGGCCTCGCGCCGGTCGCCGACAAGATCGCGGCCAACGCCAAAAGCAATGGGCTGACGGTCGAACAACGCACCTTTGGGTTCAATGCGCTGGCGTTCTCGGGCGCCTCGAACGCCTGGCCGACCATGTTCAAGGTGTTCAACGAACTGCCAGACGCCGAGAAGCCCGATTTCTTGGTGTCGATGTCGTACGCGATCGAGCCCGAGAACCTTGAAGACTGGACCAAGGGTATGGTCGAGTCCAAGGCCGAAGGGGTCAAGAAGTTCGTGGCCGACCCGACCATCAAGGCGCGCATCGATCTGGTGACCAAGTGCAAGACTGCGGTCGACGCCGCCACCGACGACGCCGCCAAGACCGCCGCACTTTTGACCTGCTACAAGGGCTTCTTGACCACCGGCGACGACCTGGCCAAGGAGAAGGCGGTCATCGGCCTCATCCACCTGGGCGTCCGCAAAGGCGCCGATGTGGTGCCGCTGTTGTGCGACGCCATGACCAAGGCCCAGGCGACGTCGAGCACCCTGCGCCAGGTCGCCACCGCCGGTATCCGCCAGTTGGCCCAGCCCAAGCACAGCAACCTGGTCTACACGACCAAGGAATTCCAAGTGTCGATCCCCAACGCCACCTCGTGGATGTTCGACCTGGAAGTGTTGGTGTCGCAGTTGCTGCGCAAGCCGGGCGCGGTGCCCGTGGGCAACATCGCGGCCCCCGGTTCGCAGGTCAAGCCCGACGAGGCCCCGACCCCGACCGCGGCGCCGCCGGCTGAAGCACCCAAGTAGCCGCGGCGCGCGTCACTGTTCTGTAAAAACGCTAAACCACTGACCTTTTCGTGATCTTTGCGCGGGTGGCGCCAGGCCTGCCGGCTTGACACCGCACCCTGCGCGGACCGATCCTACCCCGCCCATCGCGGTCGGCCATGGCAGTATGGTCGCGCAAGTCCCTGGGCAAACTCGCCACCGCAGCCCTTGCCGCTGCCCGAACTGGAGCCCGCATGTCCGCTCGTCCCCGCATCGCCATCAACGGCTTTGGCCGCATCGGCCGCGCGTTTGCGCGCATCGCCGCCCTCGACGCCGACTGCCCGTTTGATCTGGTCGCCGCCAACGATTTGACCGACCCGGCGGCCCTGGAATACCTGACCCGCTACGATTCCGCGCACGGTCGCTTTCGCGGTAGCGTCAGTTTGGATGGAACCACGCTCAAGGCGGGCAACCAGACCATCCAACTCATCGCCCAGCCCGACCCGACCAAACTGCCGTGGAAAGACCTCGGTGTCGACGTGGTAATTGAGTCGACCGGGCGCTTTCGCAAGAAGTCGCAGGCATTGCAGCACGTCGCCGCTGGCGCTCGCCGGGTCATCATCTCCGCGCCGGGCGAGAGCAAGGAAGAGTCGCCCGACGCCACCGTCATTCGCGGCATCAATTGTGACACGCTGCGGCCCGAGCACACCATCATCAGCGCGGCGTCGTGCACGACCACCTGCCTCGCGCCGGTCGCCAAGGCGCTGCACCAGGCGTTTGGGATCCAAAGCGGCGTGATGACGACCGTGCACGCCTACACGGCCGACCAGCTCATCGTCGACACCCCGCACAAGCAAGAATGGCGGCGCGGGCGCACCGCCGCGGTCAACCTCTTGCCGACCTCGACTGGCGCGGCCCAGGCGATTGGCCTC
>CAXRHS010000968.1:0-4771 GCA_964230235.1 Myxococcota bacterium | reverse complement strand
GCGATCTGCGCGAGCTTGCGCAAGGGCAGGGCATCGGGCCCGACGACATTGAACACGCCGCGCACGCCTGGTCTCGCTGCGGCGATGAGCGCCGACACGGCGTCTTCTTCGTGCAACACCTGGACCATCGGGTCAAAGCCCAAAAGCACCGGCACCCGTGGCAAGCGCAGGTAGTTTGACACCGCGTTGCGCACGGCGCCCAGGATGTGCACGGGACGCAGCACAACGGTCTCGATCTCCGGGTTTTTCCAGAAATAGGACTGCGCAAACATGTCGACCGCGATGAGGTCGCGCATGCCCGCAAAGCGCTGAGCGCCCAAAAGCGGCGCGTCTTCGGCAATGAACGCGGGGTTGTCGCTCTGCGGCCCGTACACATCGCCGGTCGAGAGCATCACCACCTTGGGGACATCGTAGCGCTTGGCAAACTCGAGAATCTGTCGCGTTCCCAGGATGTTCCAGCTGTGGTGTTCGCCGGTGTCTTTGCGCGGGTCGTGCATGACGCCCAGGTGGTAGATGACGTCGACGCGCCGGGTGCGAAACACGTCTTCTGCCGCCTTGCGGCGAATATCGATGCGAAAGTGCTCGACGTCGCTGGGCTTGCGCGAGAACGCGCGCCGGTCGATGCCCAGGACGGTCTCGCCTTCCAGGCGATGCAGGCGGCGCGCCAGCAACTGGCCCAGGCGGCCGGAAATCCCGGTGATGACGGATACGTGCTTGCGTCGCGCCATGGCAACCTAGATGAAAATGCCTTTGCGTTCGCGCAAGCCGCGCTCAATCATCACCGCGATGGCCTGCTTGACCGCGGCAACCTTGCCGGCGATGACGGCGTCGTCGTCGTTGGGGTCACCTTCGAACCACAGCGGTTCGCCGTAGTAGACACGGTACTTGACGGGAGCGGGCAGCATCGCCAGCGGGCCGAGGACCGGCATGAGCGGTGTCATCGGCAGCGACGGCGCCCCCAGCACTTTGGCCAACCCCTTGGCATCGTAGAGGTTGATCGTCTGTTCTTCGGCGCCCACCACTGCAACGGGCACGACCGGCGAGCGGGTTTCCAGCGCCAACCGCATGAAACCGTGGCCGAACGCCGTCATGCGGTAGCGCTCGCGAAAGGGTTTGCTGATACCGCGCGCGCCCTCGGGAAAGACCAGGACCGCCTCATCCGCTTCCAGCAGGCGCCTGCAGTTGTCCGGCAAGCCCGTAACCTGACCGGCGCGGTTGCAAAATGTGCCGAAAAACGGCAGCGAGGTCGCGAACTTTTCGACCATCGACCGCACGATGCGCGGCGGGTCGCGGTCCATCAACAAGGAGGCGCCAATGATCGCGCCGTCAAACGGCAATTGACCGGAGTGGTTGGCGATAACCAGGCAACGACCGTCGGGAACGCGTGTAATATCGTGCACTTCGGCGCGAAACCACACCCGATGTAGAAATTCGAGTACTGGGATGAACCCGCGCATGCTGTCCGGCGCGAACCCGAACGGGTCGACCCCGTACTCCGAGAGGTTCTTGGAGGCCAGCAACAGCCGAAAGCGGCGCTCGACCTCCTCGGGCGGAGCGCGCCAGGCGCCGGAAAGCAGCAACGAAGCGACTTCCTGACTCGCCTCGCCCAACTCGGCGGCGACGCGATCGAGCAGCGACTGCCGTGCCTCTGGTTCGGCCCACTGGGCCAACTGACCGGCGAGCTGTTCGCCGAACTCTTGCAGGCGCCCAAACTGATCAAACAAGGTCGAGGCCACAAGTAAGCTGCATCGGCACGGCGCCGCGGCCGTAGCTTGGCCCAGACCTTGCGGATGGCGCAAGCCTTTGCGCCGCACCACCGCAGGACCCCGAATGCCAACCACAATTGGCGCGCGGTCCCCGGAGCCGCGGCCGCCTGCGCAGTGGCGGTTTTCACCGGTTACCCAATCGCTGTGGAAAACAATTCCAAGAATTCAACGATCTGAACAAAGGGGGGGTAGGTCGCAGCACCCCTTGCCGCCTTGCCGCAACCCGGCTACGGTTGCAGCTTTCCGGCACCGGCCGACGACCGACGGGGAGACGATGCACGATCCGCAATTGGCGCGCGAAGCGTTGGCGACGCTGCCCGCTGACATCGCCTCGTCGCCGCTTTTCAACCCAGACCTGGCGCCGGTGCCGGCAGCGCGGCGCGTTTGGACGACCTACAACTACGCGGCGCTGTGGATCTCGATGGCGCACTGCATTCCGACCTACACGCTGGCCGGCGGGCTCATCGCCAGCGGCATGAATTGGTGGCAGGCGCTGCTGACCATCGGTCTGGGCAACCTGATCGTGCTGGTGCCGATTCTGCTCAACGCCCACCCGGGCACCAAGTTCGGTATCCCGTTCCCGGTGTTGGCGCGCGCCAGCTTTGGCACCCAGGGTGCCAACATTCCGGCCGTCATCCGGGCGCTGGTCGCGTGCGGTTGGTTCGGCATCAACACCTACATCGGCGGCGAGGCGATCCGGACCTTCATTGCCACCTTCTGGCCGGAGTTCAAGACCTTGGGCGGCGACTTCAGCCTCGCGGGCCTGAGCCTGTCGAGCGCGATCACCTTCCTGCTGTTCTGGGCGATGAACATCTACATCATCTACCGCGGCATGAACGCGGTGCGGGTGTTTGAAAACTGGGCTGCGCCAATCGTGCTGGTGCTGGCCGGCGCGCTGCTGTGGTGGGTGGTCGACCGGGCCGGCGGCACCGGGCCACTTCTCGATAAGCCTTCTAAATACAAAGACTTTGCAGAATTCTGGCCGGCGTTCGTGCCGGCGTTGACCGCCATGGTCGGTTTCTGGGCCACGCTGTCGCTCAACATCCCCGACTTTACGCGCTACGGCCGCGGTCAGCGCGAGCAGATGGTCGGCCAGACCCTCGGGTTGCCGACGACCATGATCGCCTTTTCGGCCATGGCGCTGGTCATCACCTCGGCGTCCAAGGCGGTGCTGCCCGAAGCGGACATCAACGACCTGTGGAATCCGGAGTTTCTCTTGGGTCAGCTGACTTCGCCCGATGCGCCCAAGGGTCTGACGGCTCCGCTCATCGCCGATGCCGCCGTCCGCGCGGTGGTGGCGGTGGTCGCGGTGTTTGGCATTGTGATCGCGACGTTGAGCGTCAACATCGCAGCCAACGTGGTCAGTCCAGCCAACGACTTCGCCAACCTGGCGCCACAAAAGATCAGCTTTGAGACCGGCGGCCTCATCACCGGCATCCTCGGCATTTTGTGCATGCCGTGGAAACTGATGCAGGATCCCGCGACCTACCTGGGCGGCTGGTTGGGCGGCGTTTCGGCGTTGCTCGGGCCGGTGGCGGGAATCCTGGTGGCCGACTACTTCCTGGTCCGCAAGACCGAACTCGACGTGCCAGACCTCGACCGCACCAACGGTCGCTACGGTGGCGTCAACATGGCCGCGATCGTTGCGCTCGTGGTCGGCTTGCTGCCCAATCTTCCCGGCTTTTTCAAGGGCATCCACGTGTGGCCGAACCCACCGGAGTTCCTGGTCGGCCTCTACACCTATGCCTGGTTCACCGGGACCTTGCTTGCTGCGCTTGTCTATTGGCTGATCATGCGGGCGAAGTCAGCAAGCGTTGCGCCCGCCACTTGATGCCTTTGGTGACGGCGGCCTGGTCTCAACGCGCGAGCCAAAGCACACGCGTCGCCCTGCGAATGAGCGCGCTTGCGATTCCTGCTGTCACGTGACCGAACTGGCTTCTGGGCGTGCGGTCGTCAACTCGGCAGACACGGCGTCACCCGCGCTGCCTGGTAGTACCGCGACGGCAGCAAGTGGTCGATTTGCGTGGCGATGACGCTCGACGCCTCGACCAGCTTGTCCAGCACAATTCCGGTCTCGTATCCCAGGCCGTGCAGCGCGAACACCAGGTCCTCGGTCGCCAGGTTGCCGCTGGCACCCGGCGCGTACGGACAGCCGCCCAGGCCGCCCGCCGACGCGTCGAACGTACGAACGCCCATCTGTAGGCCAATCAGCACGTTGGCGAGCGCGGTGCCGCGGGTGTCGTGGAAGTGCAAGGCGATCTTGGCCATCGGCAGGTCTGCAGCTTGGGCCGCCGCCAGCCAACGGGCCACGTCGCCAGGTGTCGCGACGCCAATGGTGTCGCCGATCGAGATCTCGCCGCATCCCAGATCAAGCAGCGCACGTGCGACGGAAATCCCTTGCTCGGGCGACACTTTGCCTTCATAGGGGCAGCCAAAAACCGTAGACACGTAGCCGCGCACCGCCATGCCGTGGCCCTTGGCCTGCGCGACGATGGGCGCGAAGTGGTCGAGCGATTCGCGCAACGAAGTGTGGATATTGTGGCGCACGAACGTATCGGTTGCGGCGGTAAAAACGGCGATCTCGCGTACTTGAGCCGCCATGGCTCGCTCCAAGCCCCGCTCATTCGGCACCAGCGCGCTCAGGCGGCAATCCGCCAGCGCCGGCAGCGCGGCAAAGACCTGCTCCGCATCGGCAAGCTGCGGAATCGCCTTTGGGTGCACGAAGCTGGACACCTCGATGCGGCGCAGCCCCGCGGCGGCCAGCGCCTCGACAAAGCGCACCTTGGTCGCGGTCGGGATGCGCACGCGCTCGTTTTGCAGGCCGTCGCGCGGCCCGACCTCGACGATCTCGACGTGTTCTCCGTTCACGGCGACCTCACGGCGCGGACAGTTCGACCAGATCTTGGCCGGTTTCGACCAGCTGGCCAACCGCGCACCAGACCTGTGCGACCGTGCAGTCGCGGGGGGCGCGCAGCGCGTGCTCCATCTTCATCGCCTCCACCACG
>CAXRHS010000967.1:0-9649 GCA_964230235.1 Myxococcota bacterium | reverse complement strand
GGGTGTAGCGCACGATTTGCAGTGGGCGACACTGGCCGGGGGTCACACCCTGGTCAAGCACCTTGTCGCCGGCCAGCAAATACCAGTGGCCGCTTGCGCAGTAGGCTTCCAAGACCTCGATGCGGTCGGGAGCTTCGGTCTGCGACAGGTACTGCGACGTGGACAACATCGTGCGGGCGGCGGGCGCGGCGCTGATGATGTCGGCGTGGTCGGGGAACTGTTGCAGCAAGTCGGCGCGGGTGGTGCGCCGAACGACGCCGACAAAGCGGGCGTCCTCTGGTTCACAGCCAGGCTCGCACCGCAAGTCCTCGGCGCGAATGGCCTTGACCCGCACGTTGCCGCGGTCCATGCAGGTCAGCAAACCGGCGGTGCCGTGGACAAGTAGCCATTCGGTGAACGATGTTAGCGTGCGCCGCATCTCCGCGTCCCGCCATAGGTAGCGCAGAGCTTGCTCCGACGCCTGGGCGCGCTGGATTTCGATGGCGCTTTCGTCGGCGGGGACCACGCCAGCGGACGGCATCTCGGTTGACAGGCGGGCGACGCCGTTGCGGAACAGTGGTTGCACAAGGCCAATGCACACGTCGCGCGGACGCATGTATTGGGCCATTGCCGACCCGGTGCTTTGCGGGGTGACGGTGTAGCGGCTGGCACGAAAACCGCTGATGGCGTCGGAACACTCGCGAAAAGTCATGTAGGCGGGTGTGCTGCGCCCGTAGAAGTCCTCTGCGAAGCGCGAGATTTGCTCAGGCGTCAACGACGGCGAATCGGTGTCGCCCGGCTCGATGACCTCCCCTGGCTCATCGTCGGGCATTGCCGCCGGAACGCGAAACAGGGCGTCAAACGCCATGACAACCGCCTACTTTTTCTTCTCGAAGAACTTTGACCCTACGCCAATGCCAGTTTGCACCAATTGCGCGTATGGGCCCTTGCCTTGCAGGAACTGGGCGAACTGCTGGCGCTTCGATTCGTCGTCGCCATTTTCCATCGCCGACCCAAGCGCGCCACCGGCAGCGCCAGCGACGCCGCCAATCAGCGAGCCCCACGGCCCACCGGCAGACCCTGCGCTTGCACCCGTTTGCGCACCAGACGCCATGCCTTGCAGCATGCCGCCAGAGCGCCTACGCGCAGCCGCAGCGAGCGCGGGCACGTCCCAAGCATCCTCATCGGTTTGTAGGAACTGGGCCATGCCCGCGCCCTCCGCGCGTACTACTACGCCTTGGCGACCAGAACGTACACCTGGGCGGCGTTGTTGCCAGCGCCGTTGCCGGCGACACAGGTGATGGACTGGCCAGCGGTGAAGCTCTGGTTGGCGTCGTCGATGGTCGCGAGCAACGCTTCGACCTGCTGCGTGTCGGCTGCGGTGGCGAAGTCCAGGACCGCGCTCGCTACGCCCGCGATGTTGACGGTGGCCGAGTCACCAGCGCCGCCCGCGCCGCCGGTCTTGACAGCCCAGACCTTGATGATGGTGCCGGCGAAAGTCGTGACCTTGGTGAGCGTGCTTGCGCCGTTGGGTTGGTTGAAAAACCACACCGCGACGCCCGCGGCATCGTTGCCGGTGGCAGACAGCGCCGGCAGAATCGGCCCCGCGAGTTCTTGCAGCGCCTGGTTGTTGTTTTCGTCCACGGTGAGAATGCGAGGATTTGGCATCGGAAGTCTCCTTGTGGCAAAGCCACCGACGCCGGACTACGACAGCCCGACGCCGGTGGCCCGCGGATGGTTTGGCTAGACGGGGATCTGAACCGCCGTCAAAGCCGCCTGGGCGTTGGGCTGGATGCAGGCCAGGTCGTAGAGCATACGCCACTGCGCTTCGCCCGCGTCCAGGCCCGGAACCTGCTTGATGATGCCGTTGTAGTCGATCCACTCGCCCGCCGACAGCACCGCCTTCTTGTAGCCCTTGTTGTGGACGCCGAAGATGGTGCCGATGGGGCACAAGTCAACCGTCTGGAACGGAATGTCGCCGTAGGCCCAGGAGGTGAACCCGGCGTCGGCGTGCTTCTTGCCGTCCTTGACATCGACGCGCAGGTTGCCGGCCGACGTGCCCTGGAGCAAGTCGGTGTAGGCGATGATCTGCTCGATGGCGCAAACGTACTTGTCGAACTTCTTGCCGGCGCGGCGCTCCGCGGCGCTCATGATGGCCTGCAAGCCCGCCGTGGTCAGCGGGTTGTAGGTCGCCACGTTCGGGTCAGCCAGGCGGAAGTTGCTGCGCAGTTGCGCGTTGGCCGCCGGGCCGCCCGTGCTGCGATCCTCGCCGAAGTGGTCCGGGTCGGTCAGGTTGGCGATGATGCCCTTCGGCTCGTTGACCACCTGGCGGTCGCCGGGAACGGCGGTGACGTAGTTGACGCCCAGCACGACGTTGGTGGGGACCGCCGCGGTGTTGATGGCCGCGTTGGTCGTGAGCGTTGGCACGCCAGCCGTGGTGACGATGCTGTTGACCTGTTCGGCCGGCGCGACCGGGGCATAGGTGTCCAAGCGGAAGAACCGAACCGTGCGGCCCACGCCGACGTTGACGCCCGCGAAGGTGTCCTCGGTGTTGTCCATGCGCCCGGAGTATTCCCACACCGCGGCGTTCTGCTTCTCCCACACGAACCCGATGAAGTCGTTGCCGAAGAGCAGGTACGCGAGCATGATCTTGCGCACGTCCTCGACAAGGTTCTCCATTTCCGACTGGAACTGGACCGCGCCGGGGAACACGCCCGCGGTGTTGGCGGCGGCGGCGAACGCGAACCCGCTGATCTGCGCCGACCCGTACACGCCCTTGGCGGTGATGGACAGTTTGGCGTAGGTCTGCTGGCCGGCGGTCGGCAGGGTGCCGTTCTCCGCGACTGCGCCGATGCCCGAGTTGCGACCGACGCGCAGAGGCATGATGCACTCTTTGCCGGTCCAGTTCAGGGTGGCCGAATCGAAGTCCTGCCACAGGCGGGTGTCGTTGTTGAGCTGGTCGGTGATCATGTCGATGACGTAGCTTTCTTTCAGCACGTCATTGAGAGACGAAAGGGACGCTGCCATTGGGAAGCCTCACTGTTGCTGCCGCAATCGGTCTGTCACAAACTTGGCAAAGTCGCCCATTTTCAGTTTGGATTGCTGGGGCGGCGCCGGGGTCGTGGGTGCGCCGATCTGCGGCGGCGGTTTGGGTGCCGGCGCTCCCGGTGCGCTAGGCGCTCGCGGGGCTGACGGCGGGGTGAACTTTTGGTGCATCTTCCACAGTGGCAGAAGCACCTCGTCAATCGAACGTTTTGAGTCGGCCGGTTCGGCCAACAGGAGCGCAGTGGCAAACTGGTCAACCGCATCGGCTTCCATGTGCGGCAGGCGGGCGTGCAGCGTTTCAAGCAAGCCGTCGAGGGCTTGGTTCTGCTGCTCTTCCTGCATCACCTGTTCGCGCGCCTGGACCTGTTGCCACCGTTCCTCGTTTTGCTTCTTGTATTCCTCAAAGCTTTTCGCGAGTTTTGCGGCAGGGTCATCGTCGGCCAACTGCGCGAGCCACGCATCCTCTGCGGACGCTTGGGGTTGCGCTGATTGAGCCGGCATTTGCCGAAGCTTGGCCAGTTCCGCTTCCATTTCCGCGAACCGCTTGGCCTGGACTGCGAGTTGTGCTTGCAGTTCTTGGCGCTTGGAGCGTTCCGCGTGGTAGGCGGCCGGCGGGATCGGCGGCGGCGATGGTGCGCGTTGGCGCGTTGGCGCTTCGCCTTCTTGGGCGGGCGCTGTCGGTGCCGATGGTGCGCTTGGCTCCTGGGGGTTGCCTTGCGACTGGGCGGGCGAACCGCTGTGCTTGGTCAACGCCTTGCTGAACGCCTCCGCGAAGTTGGCCGGTCGTGCCGGTGCTGCGGGAGGTGGCGCTGCCGCTGGGGCAGGCGCGGGAGCCGGGGTCGTTCCAATTTCCATGTTGTGCTCGCGTGCCCGTTTTGGCCGGCATCGCCAAGCGCCCGTAACAGCGGCGACCCGGCGCGACAAGCGCGCGCGTACAAGATTGCACACTAACCGCGCACAATGTCAAGCGGCAATTTGCGGTTGTTTTGCTACGCCTGAAAATCGGCGGTGTCGCGGGTGGTGCCGGCGAACGCGCGCACCGCCTCGTAGCCGTACATGCGGATGAACGCCAGTTCTTCGCCGACCGAGCGCGGGGCGTGCGGGATAAGCGACGCCGGGCCTTGCTGCGGCGGGTGGGCCTGCTCGATGGCTTGCAGCGCCAGGCCAAACGCCACGGCGAGGTCGTCGTGCTGGCCGCTGGGGGCGGCGGGCTTGCCGTTCTTGTCGTACACCAGCGCGTTGAGTTGGCGGGCCAAGCGCGGACAGGCCACGCGCCAGGCATCTGGACCCTGCACGGCGGAAAACAGGTTGCCGTAGAGGATTGGGCGGGTTTGCACCGTGGACATCCACCCGTGGCGCTCGCGGGTTTCGAGCGTCAGGCCGTCGGTGGTGAAGCGCAGGTACATCGGCACGTCGTTGCGGCGCAATTCGTCCATGACGACAAGGCCAAATGAGTTGACCTCAACGCATGTGACCGGCATCCCGTACTCTGCGAGCGCCTGATGGGCGGCCTTGCAAAACAACGGGATCGGCAGGCGCACTTCCAGGGTCGCAGCGACGGCTTTGGCTTCCAGGTCGAGGATGACGACGGTGGATGCGTCGCCGGTTTCGGCCCCCGACGCGGTATCGACCCCGGCGACGTAGCGGTGCGACGGGTCAAACGGCAGCAGGCGAAGCAGGCCGCCGACCATTGGTGTGTTTGGGTCGGGCGGCAGCGGCAGCGGTTGCTTGATGAACTTGTCGCCGGACAGCACGAAGGCGTCCATGGCGGTCAGCGGATACTCTTGCTCGAACAGGTGGCGCTTATTGGTCGGCAGCGTGCGGATTTTGTCGATGGCCCAGATCACCTTGTCGCGCGGTAGGTGCCCGACCTTGCGCAGGTAGGCCAACTCCATCGGTGTCAGGTTGGTTGGCAGTTCGCGCAGGCCATCGGGGCGGTAGCTTTGATGATCACAGGAGTATTCCGGGTGGTCGGCCCAAGACAGGAACAGGCGGTGGTAGGCGCTCGACGGGTCAATCCACATGTGGTAGTAGTCGTTTTCGCCCTTAGCCGTTGTTTCTAGGATGATTTTGCCGCTTGCCGGGACGGACTGGCCCAGGCTGGCGAGGGTGGCGCCCAAGTCCTCGTACATGGCCGCTTCGGTGCATAGCGCGCCGTGGGTCTTGCCGCCGCGCCAGAACTCGGAATTGGCGGGGCCGAAGCGGATTTGCGATTCGTTGTCGAACACGATGCCGTGGTCGCGCTCGCGGGTGACGGGCAGGATGTGTCGCAGCGCCTGGTTGCCGCGGTACAGTTGGGCGCAGAAGCGCGAGATTTCGACGGCGGTTTCGTCGGTCTGGGCGGCGACGCACCAGTTGGTGCCGGGTTGGATGCAATCGCGCAGCGCCCAGACCAGCGCGGCGGTGGTGGCGTAGATTTGCCGGCCTTTGAGGATTTGAACCAGCGAGTATCTGTGCAGCGCGTCCCACAGCATCATTTGCGGGGCGGTCGGCACCATCTGGCCGAAGTCTTTGTCTTTGCTGCGAAGGTCAAAGGTGGTAGCGAACGCGCGAATGTCGCGGAACCACAGTTCGACCAGTTCGGAAACGCCGTCGCTCATTTTCCGTCTAGTTGCTTGACCCGTTCCAGGGCGGCGGTGATGGCGTCCTTGACGGCGGTGGCCCCGCCCGCGTTGGTGGGAAGCGTGGCGCGCAGGGCTTCCAGACAGGCCAGGGCGATGCGGCGGTCCATGGCGTCAGCTGCTTCAGCGGCGAGCAGAATCAGGCAGGCGTTTAGTTCGACGGCGCTTAGGTTTGCGGGGCTTAGTTGGCGCAGGCGCTGCGCCAGGGTCACGCTGCCTACGGCGTCGGCCTGGAATGCCGGCTCCGAGGTCTGCGATCGCCTTGGCAGCAGCGTCGCCCCTTGCTGCGGCAGCCACGGCACTTGCGAGGGGACGGGCGAACCAAACGGACTCGCAGGCGGCGTCGAAAGCGGAAAGTCGCGCGGCATAGCCTTCTCCCGGCGGGTCGTCACCCCCCATTGCCCGTTGCCGCTGCATCACCACGTCGGGCGGCGTGCGGCTGATGGCAGAATACGTCAGGGCGTCGGTGAACCCAAAGTGCAAAAGGTAGAAGTAAGGGCCGAAAACTGTCTCGGCGCGGTGCAGCTCGCGGTAAATCTTCGCGCTTTCCGGCGTGTTCCACAGGCAGCGGGAGAAAAATAGGAAGCGGAACAGCAGTTTGCGGTAGAGCCGCGACTGGTACACCGCCAATTCGGATTCGCTGGTGGCGCGCTGCGACTGGCGCAACGCATCGGTCAGCGTCGGGGCATCGTTGACCAGTTTGACCAGATAGCCGGTGAACTGGCGGCGCGACTTCTCTTCGGCTGGACCATAGATCAAGCTACACCGACATGCACCGGCGCAGTTGGTCGCGCCACGCGGTCACGCCGGCCTGCCGTCGCCGCTCAGTGTGCGTGTTGCGCAAGACCAAGTGCGCGCATTGGTAGAACAGGCGGGCGGCGCCGATGGTCGGGGCCGAGTTGCGTTGATTGTCCACCGTTTTCAGCGCCGCTTGCAGTTCCAACAGCATCCGTTGGACGACCTGATGCGGCTTCTCCCGCTCTTGCGCCGTCCCGCACTTGGCGACCGCCTCGTTGACCGCCATGTTGATCAAACTCGCCACGTTGTCCGCGAAGTGCGACACGTCCCGCGGGTAGTTCTTCTGCCGGCCCATCCCCGCTTCTTTGCCTTTGCCCATCATGTCGTAGAACGTGCCGATCAGTTGGTGCAGGCGGGCAATCAGTTCAGCTACAGCGACCTCGGTGGCCGACAGGTGGACCTCGATTTGGACTGGCTTGCCGCCGTGCTGGTGCGAAATCGCCTGCACGTCGTCCATCGTCTTTGGCGTCACAATGTCGTTGGCGCTGGGAATCGCCTTGTCGGGCGCCAGCGTCGAAATAGTGCTCAGGTCCACGCTCACAGGGGCGCCCCTTCTGCCGCCGCCTTCGGCCCCTTGCGCTTGCCGCCAGCCTTGGGGGCCGGTGGCGCGACTTCTGGCGCGTTGGGGTCGATTTCGCTGCCGCCCTCAAACGCCAGGCCCGCCAACTCGGCCTCGACCTGCGCCTTGACCGCAGCCGCCTCGTCCTCTTTCGACGCCGGAAGCCCCAGAAGCGCAAGCACTTGGGAAAGACGCGCCGGGGAAAGGCTGTAGTCCTGCGTTTCGCCGTTGGCCAGCGTCAACCGCAGCGCCGGCACAATCGGAGCGCCGTCGTCCGCCGGCTGAACCGCAGCATCGGTGGCAGGAACGCCAGCCTTCCACTCGTAGTTCGGGTGCCACGGACACTCGCCGCCACGCCGCCCGTACGCAATCACCGCCCGCCGCACAAGCCCGTGCAACTGAATCCGCAGCGACACCCCGAGCGCCATTTTGCGGTCACGCATCCAATACTCGCAATCCCCCATCAGCCGGTAATCCGCCACCGTCCACGACAGCGGCGACCGCTTCAAGGCGTCCAACTCGTCCAGAACAAAGCTCTTCCGCATCATTCCTCCATAGGCGCCGCGCTCGCGTGAGCCTGCGCCCATTCTAGCGCACGCTGCGCCAAAAGCTCCATGTGCGGCACCATCGCCAGCGCCGCACCGATTTCGCGCTCAACCACGTTGAGAACCACTACCTCGACCGGCTCATGACCAGGCAAACGAGGCGGGTCGTACAACCGAACGCCCGCAACCCGCTCATTCACCGGCTTCGCGCCTTCCTCGTCTACCTGGACCTCGGCCCGCGCCGTCAACAACTTCACCCCATACCGAAACTCCCGCGCAACCGCCTGAAACCGACTCCCAGCCGCAAACAACGAAAACGCATCGGGAAGAACCTGCGCCACTTCCTCGACGTGCCCCTCGTCCTCGTCGGCTCCCGCAACCCAGTACGAAAACCAAACAACCGGCCCAACCCGCTCACTCATCGCAACCCCCGTTCGATACCGCGTCACGCCCAGGCCGGACTTCGGGCACGCTGGTGGGAAAGAAATCACCTCGCCCATCGCCGCGCGCCCGGTACGCCTCTACCGCGCGCTCCACAAACCGCGACAACGACCGCCCATCTGCCGCCGCAGCGGCCTTCGCCCACCAAAGCAACCCCTCGTCCATTGTCACCGTCACCGGATGCCGCAAGCGAACCTCCGCAATCATCTTATCCAACCGCCAAAACAACGTCAACAGGCCAGGACAGGCTGGTGAGAAAGAAGTCCCAGTTCAGCAACCGCCGCAGCCCAGGCACTATGCCAAACCAGTAAAACACGCCAACTCGCGTGTGCGCGCGCCCGCAAATTACGCGCGATCGCGCGCTCGTAGAGCCTTGAACACACGAAATCGCCAAACGCAGAGTTATACAACAGCAATAATCACCACTTGAAATGTAAGGTTTTGTGAAAAGCATGTATGCCTCTGCACTAAAACATCAAATGACCAGGCATACAATAGTAATCCTAACAACTTGCACATTTCCTCAACGATTTCAAGTTGTATGCAGTTGGCCTATACGTACGCGGGGGCGGCCGCCCGCCTGCGCGATGGTCTTCGGAAATTTGCTCTCACGCGGGCGCGCACGCGTAGTAGCGCTTTTTGCCGGTTGTACCTCACGAGGAATACATAAGGCGCTTTGAGGGAAAAGACAACCGTTTCACAATGTATGCCGCTCAAAGCTATGCCTCCGCAGTGGCAAGTTCCGTTTTGAAATTTTCAAATGGGGGAGAACGACAATGAGGTGGGGAGCTATTTCCCCTGGAGCGGGGGCCGGCCCTCGCGCGAACATGCCTGCGCGCGCGCCCACGTCGCCCGTAGGCGCGTTGCACACGCCTCGCCCGTGTCCGCGCCCGTCTCGCGCGCGAGCGTGCCTTGGCGTGCCCGTTGCGTGCGTCCGCCGGGCATAGGTGGCGCAGTGCGCTGGCTGGCGCGGAGTGGGGTGCCGGGCCGAGCGCCGCTCGGTTGTGACGCGCCGCGTCAAAGTGCGTCAAACCTCTCAGTGTCACGTTTAGCCGAAAGTGTGAACTTGTGTGTGATTATCGTCACGGGATTGTCACGATGGCGCAGTACACCGATTGCGCAGGTTTGACACGGGGCGCGGATGGTGTGAAGATGATGTTGTCGCCGACGCAACCGGCTGGCAAGGTGGTCCAAATGCTCAAACTGTATGAAAACGCCAGCATCATCGTGCTGTTGCAGGATTCTCGGTCGCACAATCGCAAGACTGGCGACACATGCAACCTATGGGTTCAGTCCAAAGGCGTCGCTTCGCTGGCATGTGGCGACTGTCCGAGCCTGCCGCGGTCGCAAGGTGGCACGGCAAGCGGGAAAACCAGCTGTTACGCTTGGCGTGGCAAGCCAGGACTCATCGTCGGCAAACTGCGCGGCGCACCTATCGCCACCACGGCAGAATTGCGGGCGGCCATCCGCGGCAGGACCATCCGCAGCGCAGTAATCGGGGATCTTGGCATGGTGCCGACCGATTCGTTCACCAGCATCTGCGCTCGCTTGGTGTCAGCTGGCGCGGCAGGCGTCATCGGCTACACACACCAATGGCGCGCAGCCGAGCACATGCGGCAAACGCACATGGCCAGCGCTGACAGTCTGGCCGATGCGCAAGC
>CAXRHS010000966.1:0-7879 GCA_964230235.1 Myxococcota bacterium | reverse complement strand
GCCGGGTTGATGCAATTCGGCACCCATGCGCTGCAAGAAAACCATCGCATGGTCATTGCACTGGGCCGCGACGCCGACCTCAATGTCCGGACCCTGGCGCGCCAGGCCTTGACCAAAGTGTCACGCGCGAGTTCCCCGCCCTTTGCCGAGGTGCGACCGCTGCCGATTGAGGCGATGGACGCGCAGCTGGCCGACGAGCCAGCGCTCAAGAAGGCTGCCAAAGCCTTGGAATCTTCAGCGCTTCTGGCGTTGACCCGCGACGGTCGCGATCTGGTGCGCGCCAATGCCTGGCGCGGTCTTGGCGCTCTTGGGCCTCTGGACGGCGCTGCTTGCCTCCAGGCGGCCGTGGCGACCCGCGACAGCGACGTCAACGTGCGCCGCGAAGCTTGCCTTGCGCTGCGCCAGTGTCCGGAGCCCGCGCTCCCCGATGTCTCGGGCCCGCTTTTGCTCGCGACCCGCGACCGCGAAAAGCCGGTGGCGCAAGCCGCGCGCCAGGCACTGCTGAGCCAGGGCAGGCGCACGGTCGGTTTGTTGGTCGAGTTTTTGGCCCACCCAAGCGCAACCCTGCAAGATGCTGCCATTAGTATGCTCGTGACCTTGGAGCAGGACGCGGCGGCTGCCGTGACCAAGGCCCTGAGTTCGCCGCAACCGCCGGTGCGCGAAAACGCGCTGATTGCATTGGGTGAGATTGGCGGCAAGGGCCTGGAAGCGGCTGCAGACCAGCTGGTCGAGATGACGCGCGACATCATCGACGGCGTGCGCGCGCAGGCTTTCCGAACCGTGGCGCGGTTGTCGGATGCGACGCTCAAAGCCCGCCGCGAGCCGCTGATGGAACTGGGCCGCAAGGCGTGGCGCGAGGATGCCGCACTGGTCGTTCGCAATGCGGGCAACGACCTCGCGACCAAGATCATGTACTTGCGCTAGCCTGCCTTGGATACCCGCGCCGCCCTTGAGGTCTTGACAGCCGCCCGCACGATTGCGGTGTTGGGCGCGCATCCGGACCTGGATCGCCCGGCCGGCTACGTGCCCGAGTACCTGCATTCGGTCGGGTATCGCGTGTTGCCGGTGAACGCGCGCTACGCCGGTCAGACCTTGTGGGGCGAACCGGTGCGGGCCTCGCTCGCCGAAATCGCACAGCCTGTTGACATTGTTGACGTGTTTCGCCGCGCAGAGGATGTGACCGGGCACCTGGCCGACATCCTGGCGATGCGTCCACTGCCGCGCTGCGTGTGGTTGCAACTCGGCATCGTTCAACCCGCGTTGGTGGAGCCACTGGCCGCCGCCGGCATTGCGCTGGTGCAAGATCGCTGCACGCTGGCAGACCATCGCCGGTTTCGGCTTCCGGCCATCGCGACAATGGCGTAGCGGCACCGGCCAAGAAGTGCCATGATTTCGGCCACGGCGGCGGCGCTCGCTGGCTCGGTTTCCATGAAAACAACCTGTTCGATCCAGGTGCGGATCGGTATCGCGGTGCTGGCGCTAGCGCTCGTGCGCTGCGGAGACGACGCCACCGTCAAGGCCCCGACTCTAGGAACCGCCGCCGATGGCGGGATCAGCGGCGATCTGGTGTTCGCAGATGGTGCAGCCGCCAGCGCGGACGGCGCGACAAGTGAACTCACGGCCAGCGCCGACGGCTCAATAGGCACGCCGGATGGCAGCCTGGATGGTGCAGCCGACCCAGATGGTGGCGCGCCGGATGCGGCCACCTGCCCGGGTTCGGTTGGCTGCGCGTGCTTCAAGGACGCCAACTGCCCGAGCGCCAGCGCTTGCGTGGAGACGGCCGCGGGCAAACAGTGCGCCGCGCCTTGCTTGAGCGGCGAGCCCTGCGCCCCTGGCACCGTGTGCCTGACGCTGCCCGGCGACAACACCGTGAGCACCGACGACGACAAGACCGTCTGTGCCCCCAAGTGGCCGCGCATATGCGACCCGTGCGCCTCCGCGGCGAGCTGTGGATCGGGCGACGGCGCGGCCGGCGCGTGCGTTTCTATCGACGTCACGCCCGGCGCCAAAGGGTGGCAGTGCAGCAACGCATGCAGCGACGACAGCAAGTGTCCGCCCGGCTACCACTGTGGCACCGCAACCGCGGTCGGCGGCGACGTCGGGCCCTACTGCCTGCCCAACGCCGGCAAGTGCGCATGCAGCGACAGCGCGGTGCAAAAGGGCCTGACCACACCGTGCAGCAGCGCTGCGACCTTGCCAAACGGGACACCAATCCAGTGCGCTGGCGTGCGCAGCTGCGACGCCGCCACCGGCCAGTTGGGCGCGTGCAGCGCGTCAAACCCCAAGAAAGAGGCCTGCAACGGCCTGGACGACGACTGCAACGGCCTGACCGACGACAGTGTGGGGTGCGACGACGACAACCCCTGTACGGACGACGCATGCGAAAAGGGTGGCTGCGCCTCGACTCCCAACACCCAGGCGTGCAACGACGGTGACGCCTGCACCGAAGCAGACGCCTGTGCGGCCGGCAAGTGCGCCGGCGGCAAACCGGCGGGCTGTGACGACAAGAACGCATGTACATCCGACAGTTGCAATGCGGCGGCCGGGTGCGCCCATGCGTCCAATGCCTTGCCCTGCGACGATGGCGACAGCTGTACCGCCAACGATGTGTGTACGGGCGGCAAGTGCAGTCCAGGGCCCAACACCTGCCCGTGCCAGAGCGACGCCGACTGCGCCGCCAAAGACGACAAGAACCCCTGCAATGGCACGCTGTACTGCGCCAAGGCCGCCGCGCCGTTTGCCTGCAAGGTCAACCCGGCGACGATCGTCACCTGCAACCCCAAAGACGACACGGTGTGCGCCATCGCCGCCTGCGACCCCAAAGATGGCAAGTGCAAGCCGCAAGCCCAAAACGATGGCCAGGCGTGCGACGACGGCAGTGCATGCACCAGCAAAGACCACTGCGCGGGCGGCAAGTGCGGGGGCGGCGCCACACCCTGCGACGACGGCAACGCTTGCACCGACGACGCCTGCGACGCCAAGAAGGGCTGCACCCACAAGGCCAACAAGGCCCCCTGCAACGACGGCGACGCGTGTACGCTTGCCGATGGTTGCGCCGACAGCGCCTGCAAAGCGACGCCAAAGCCCTGCAGCGACGGCTTTGCCTGCACCGACGACAGCTGCGACAAGGCGACCGGCGAGTGCAAGGTGGCGCCGGGCAGCGTGCCAGGCTGCGGCAAGGCGATCTTGCCCTACGCCCACACCTTCAACTGCGGGACGCCGGGCCTGGACCAGTGGCAGGTGTCAGACTGGGCGCTGCCGGCCGGGTCGGTCAAGTGGGGGTTTGACGCTACCGGGCCGTTGCCGGGCGTGACCGCGCAGACTTGCTCGCTCAACATCAACAACGGCAAAGACCTCGCGTGCGCCGTCGGCTTGGGCGGCATCGCTGCAACCGCTGACTCGCCGTGGTTTGACGCCAGCAAAGTGGCCGCGACGGCCACCGTGGTCGTGCGCTTGACGTCGGCTGGCAACTGGACCGCGCAGCACGCCGCCAAGCTGCAAGTGCGCCTGGCCGATGGGCTGTGGAGCGACCTCGCGGAAGCGCCGACGCCCGCGGCTGGCGCCCAAACCGTGCAGGTCAAGGTGCCGGGCGCGGCCGGGACAGGCTTTCAACTGCGCTTTGCTTTTGCGGGTGCGTGCGCGCCCGGTGCAATCGGCTGGTTCATCGACGACATCGCGGTCTTTGAAGACTTGTGCGCCGTCAGCAACGGCGGCTGCATGCCCGACCAGACCTGCAGCATCGACAGCAAGCTGCTGGTGGTGTGTACCAGTTGCAAGCCCGGATTTGTGTTCAAGGACGGCGCGTGCCAGGACGTCGACGAGTGTGCCAAAGCCGGCGCGTGCGCGACCGAGGCCAGTTGCACCAATACGGTCGGCAGCTACACCTGCGCCTGCAAAGCCGGGTACGCGGGCGACGGCAAGACCTGCAAAGACGTCGACGAATGCGCGACCGGCAAAGCGACCTGCGGCGCCAACACCACCTGCGTCAACACGACAGGCGGTTGGGAGTGCAAGTGCGCGCCCAACACGGTCGGCGTCGGCAACGCTTGCTTCAAGAAGGGGTTCGACGCCAAGACGCCGGCCGTCAACTGCCTTGAAGTGCTAACCCTTTATCCGGGGACGCCCGACGGCAGCTATTGGTTGGACCCGGACGGTGCGGGCGCGATGCCGGCCACCCAGTACACCTGCGACATGAAGAACGGCGGCTGGACCCTGCTGATTTTCGACGACTTTGAAGACGGCGCCCTCAAAGGCTGGTCGGCCGGCAAGGTCGAATCGTGTGGCGAGTTCGGCAAGATGTTGGGCGGGCCCGGGGTGTTTGGCAAAGGTGCCGCGGTCAGCAAGTCGGTGGTCGCGCCCGCGCACACCCAGGCCAAACTTTTCATGCACTACATCAGCGGCGACTCGTGGGATGGCGAAACCGGGCTGGTGCAAGTCAATGGCAATACAGTGTTCTCCAAGAAGGGCCAACTCGGCGTGATCGGCAACAAATGCGGCGACTGGCTATGGGACGACGACAAGTGGGATGTGGCGTGGACCGGCGCGCACACCGCGTCGCCGTTACTGGTGACGGCCACCAGCACCCTGGACCAACCCGCCGACAACGAGTGGTTTGCCATCGACAACGTGGTGGTCTGGGTCAAATAGGCTGAAGCGATCGCAGGCCGTGCGCGTCCAAGCCGCGCCGGAACTGCCGGCCGTTGCACACCTCGCCGATTGGCGTTACCTTTCGCGGCGCTGCGGGTTGCCCGCTTTCGCGGCGACGCGCAAGGTATCGAATTTTCAGGGTTCGGCCGCGACTCGCCGCCGACTTCTTCACCGCGTACGGCGCGCGTTTCGCCGGCAGGAGTCCGCATGTTCCGTTTCGTCTCCCTCCGTTCGTTTGTGGCCGCTGGCGCAGTCGCCACCCTGGCCATTGGGATGTCGGCGTTCGCTGGCAGCCCGCCCAAGGCCGCGGCACCTGGCGCCCGGCCCGACGCGCCTGCCGCCGCGCCCGGCATCACTGGACCCAGCAAAGAACTGGCCGGGATCGCGCCACAAGAGCTCAAGGCCGGCAACGGCGCCATCAGCGAAATGAAGAAGAAGCGCGGCGAAGTAGCCACCGTCGCCCCGAGCAAGGACGCGATCGTGGCGTGGTTCACGGCGCTGAACATCAAACACGGCGTCGACGACCAGGGCCGCATCATCGTGCCGTTCCGCGAAGAAGCGACCGGCATCAACTTCAACATCCTGCTGATTCCGCGCGTCAAGCCGTCCACGGGCAACGTGTGGGCCATTCAGGGCGTGGTGCCGCTGGCGCTGCCGCTGCCCACCGGCGACGCCGGCCTGGCACGCGCGCTCATCTTCTCCAACAACTGGAACAACGAGCACTTCTTGAACAAAGTCAGCCTGATGCAGCCCGGCGAGAAGCCATTCTTCTTGCTCGACGCCTCCATTGTGTGCGAAGGTGGCCTGAACCAGGCCGACTTCTTCAACAACTTCTTGGTGCTGCTGGTGCAGGACGGCCTGAATTTCGCCAAGAAAGGCCTCGCCGAACTCAAGTAGTCTCGCTGTGGGCCGCGCGCAGGGAACCCGTGGCGACACAGCGCGGGTTCCCTGTCGCGTTTTTGCACCCTGACGCCCTGAGCACACCCCATGAATCCGTCCTTTCCGGTGCCGCCCGCGGCCCAGCCACCAGCGCCGCAGGGCGAGTCTTCGCGCAGCAAGCTGCAGCTGATTCTGCTGTTTCTTTTGCTCGGCGGCGTGCTGGGGGTGTTGTACTGGCTTTTGCAGGCAGGTGCCGTGTGTGGCGACGGCAAATGCGACGCCGAAGCTGGAGAAACCTGGCTGACCTGCGCCAGCGACTGCGAGTCGCGGTGTGGTGACGGCATCTGTGACGCGGCCAAGGAATCGGTTGCGACCTGTCCGGCCGATTGCAAGACAGTGTGTGGCGATGGCCGCTGCGACGCCCCTGCGGAGACGGTAGCAGGCTGTCCAAAAGACTGCGCGGTCTGCGGCAACGGCACATGCGAGCCACCGGCAGAAACGGCTGCCAGTTGCCCCAAAGACTGCAATACCTGTGGCAACGGCAAGTGCGATGCGGGCGAGACGGCGGCGAGCTGCCCCGACGACTGCCAGCCGCAGGGCAAGTGCCGCGACAAGGCCTTTCGGCAGATGCTGGCGCGCATCGTCAAAGACTGCGAGGGCGCGTGCGGCGTCGACGCCAAGAACCCGGTGGTCGGCTTGGATCTCGACCAGTTCAAGGCAATTTTCGCGCAGGCCGGCGATCCCGGCTACGGCACCTACTTCGCCATCTTCGGTTGCAACGTGTGGAACAGCGACAACACTGATTGCAAGGGCTACGACAGCATGTACGCCGATCCCGACAAATGCCCGGCTGATGCGGCGTTTGAGTGCGCAACGCGGGCCAGCGACCCGTGCAACCCGGCCGGCGCGCAGGGCCGCTGCCAGACCTACGCCAAGGCGATTCAAAGTGAGTTCAAGGACTTTGCGGTCAAGTGGAAGGACGCGCGCTACTTCATCTTGCTCGGCACCGCCAGCCGCAGCGGCAACACCCGCGAATCCGGCAAGGAAGTGATGAGCGACGGCAACCAGAAGCTCGCCCTCAAGCGGGCCGGCGCGCTCGAGAGCCTGTTGGCGCGCTTGCGAACCGAGGTGGCGGCCGCCGGCGGTGCGTTGGACGGCAAGGCCTACAAGGTCGCGCTGGACAACACCCGCCAGTTCTTTGACACGCCCGAGTTCGGGGCATTGATTCAGAAGCAATTGAATTCATTGCCAAAAACCGAACGCGGCTTCAAGCCGACCACCGCCAACGCCGTCAACCGGTCGGTGATGGCGCTGGCGATCAAGTGCGACCTGAGCGACGTCGGGGTCAAGTAGGCCTGCGGTCGCGCCCAACCCCGTCGACACCACCCGCAGAGGCCCTCGGCGGCCGAAAACGTCGCACCGTTGTCGCCCCCAAATCCGGCGATGACGCCCAACGGGACGCCCCAAGGTTGGGGTCGCCGCCCTTCCCGCCGCCCGCCCACACCGTGCTATGCTGCGCCCCCTTTGCGCCCCGGCGGAGTGCAATGCCCCCCGTTCCTGCGATTCTCGACAACGGCACCGTGCTGGCAGATTCCTACGTGGTCGAGCGCTCGCTCGGCGGCGGCGGCATGGGGCATGTGTACCTTGCGCGCGATCTGCGCCTGGATCGCCTGGTCGCCATCAAGCTGCTGCACGCCGAAGTCGCCGCCAACGAGGACGCGGAAGCGCGCTTTCGGCGCGAGGCGCACGCGCTGTCGCGCGTTTTGCACCCCAACGTAGTGGGCATCCACGCTTTTGGCCGCCACGGCGATTCGTGGTTTCTGGTCATGGAGTTCGTGGAGGGCCAGAGCCTGGAGCAGTTGATGGCGTCAGGGCCGATGCCGCTGGAGCTGGTGCTCGACTTGACGCGGCAGGTGGCGGCCGGCCTGTCGGAAGCGCACGCGCTCGGCATCGTGCACCGCGACATCAAGCCGGGCAATGTGCTGGTGCGCACACTGGCTTCTGGCGGCCTGCTGGCCAAAGTCGCCGATTTCGGATTGGCGCGCTCGATCGCGTCCGCGGGTTCGGTGGCGGTAACGCGCGCGGCCGAGATCCTCGGCACGCCGGCCTACATGTCGCCCGAACAGATTCAGGCCCAGCATGTGGACGGCAAAAGCGACTTGTATTCGCTTGCAGTTATGGTCTACCAGATGCTGACCGGGCAGCTGCCGTATGCGCGCGACACCGTGCAGGCGATGCTGATCGCGCACCTCATCGACGAGCCGCCGCAGTTCAGCTCGCATGTGCTGCGGTCGGTGCCGCCGGCCGTCGAGCGCGAGCTCCGCAAGGCCCTGGCCAAGAAACGAGAAGAGCG
>CAXRHS010000965.1:0-2188 GCA_964230235.1 Myxococcota bacterium | reverse complement strand
AACTGCACGTGGAACTGGACCTGCCCGGCGCGCACCAGGCCGAGAATGCTGGCCTTGCGGTGCTGGCCTACCTCGCGTTCGCAGAGTGGTGCCTGGGCGCCCGCAAGCGTGAACTGCCGCCCGTGGACGAAATGGTGGCGGTGCTGGGCGAAGTCGGCTGGCCCCTGCGCGCCGAAGTGGTGGAGACCAAACCGCTCGTCATCGCCGACGCCGCCCACAATCCGGCCGGCATGGCGGCCCTGGCAGCGCTGCTGGCCCAGCGCGGCAAGGCCTGGCAGGTGGTGATGGCGGTCCGCCGCGATCGGGAGGCAGCAGAGCTGGTGCGCGCGCTGGCACCGGTGGCGACCGGTTTCTTCTTGCCGCGCTGCGCCAACCCGACGCTTTTGCCTGCGGCGGAGTTGGCGGCAGCGGTAGACCAGGCGGTGCCGGCCGCAAGCGTCGCAGTGGCCTCGGCTGCGCGCTGCTTTGAGCAGGCGCTGCGCGAGGTCGGCAAGGACAGCGGCGTGGTGGTGTGCGGCAGCCAGCACGCGCTCGGCGAGTGGCTGCAGTCGGGGCATTTGCGCAGCCCGCGGCTGGATCGCCGGCTAGGTCGACCATGAGACCGGCCTGCGCGACGGCGACCTGGCGCGCGCGTGCCGCTTGGCTCGCCGCTTTGTGGATCGCAGCAGCGACCTTGCGCTGTGGCGGTGGCGATGCTGCGCCTGGCAAAGCCGACGCCGCAACAGAGGTGGCGCCGGCAGACGGGGTGACCGCCCCGGCCGACCCCACCGCGACCGACCTGCGGCAAGTGGTGCCCGGCCCCGGGCTGCCCGCCGAGGTCTCGCCTCAGAACAGCAACAACAACCTGGACGTGGTCGCTTTTGACGGCAAGGTGTTCTTGACTGGCCGGACCGCGCCCAACCACTTCGCCGGTCCAGACGCGCGCCTGTGGGTGGCGTCGAGCAGCGACGAAAAGGCCTGGCAGTTTGAGACCCAGGCGGCCATGGCCACCGACTTGCGGGAGCCGCGGCTGCTGGCGTTCGCTGGCAAGCTGCGCTGGTATTTCGCGCAACTGGGCAGCGATCCGGCCCAGTTCCAGCCCAAGGGCGCATGGGTGGCCGAACGGACCGGTCCAGGCCAGTGGACCAAGCCGCAGCCGTTCTATTTGCCGACCTTCATCCCTTGGCGGTTGGGCGTGCACGCGGGCAAGGCATGGCTGTGCGGCTATACCGATGGCGACAACGTCTACAAGTCCGATCCGGGCCCGATTTCGGTCCACCTTGTGCGCTCTACCGACGGCCAGAACTGGACGCCGGCGCTGGGCAACGACCCGGTCGTGCTCAAAGGGGGCGTCAGCGAGACGGCGTTTGCGGTGCTCGACGATGGGACCGTGGTCGCAGTGGGCCGCAACGAAGCTGGCGAAGTTGGCTACGGCTTTGGCAGCAAGGTCTGCAAGGCCGCGCCCGGCCAGGGGTTGCAGTGCAAGGCCGACCCCAAGAAGTACGACTCGCCGCTGCTTTTCGTCCACGCCGGCCAGGTCTGGCTGATTGGTCGGCGCACCTTGAACCCGGACGGCAGCACCGCCAACTACGACCTGGGCGCAAAGACCGGCACCCTGTCCGACCACTACACCCAATACCAGCTGGCCAACTGGACCAAGCGCAAGCGCTGCGCCCTGTGGAAGGTGGACCCGGCGGCGCTGAGCGTGGCCTGGCAGCTCGACCTGCCGAGCCGCGGCGACACCTGCTTTGCGAGCCTGGTGCCTGCGGGCCCGGATCGCTACGCGGTCTACAACTACAGTTCGCCGCTCGATGGCAGCGCCGACCCGCTGTGGTTCGAGGGCCAGATGGCCGAGACGCGGATCTACCGGAGCTTGTTGGTTTTTGGCAAACCTTGAGCCTGGTCACCAGCGCAGCGTGACCTGGACGCCCGCTGGCGCCACCGCGACTTCGGCCGGACCGCGCAAAGCCAGCCACGCGCCCGCGGCCGCGAGCAGCGCACCCGCCCCCGTGGCCACGGTTCCCAGCGTCGTGCGGCCGGCGATCTGGTCCGCGCGCGCCTGGGCCTCCGCGCGCGTCAAGCCGCCCACCAGCTTGCGGTCGGCGGGCGCCAGGTCTTGGTGCAGCGCCGTACGGTCGCTGGACGCCCACGCCAGGGCCCACCCGCCGGCGCCCCTGCCGGCCACACCAAGGCCCACCGCCGCCCACCC
>CAXRHS010000964.1:0-2337 GCA_964230235.1 Myxococcota bacterium | reverse complement strand
AGGCCTGGGCGCGGTCCGCGAACTGCTCGTTGACCGACAGCACAGGCACCTTGCTGTCGCGCAGCAGCCGCGCAGTGGGCGATCCGAGGATGCGGCCAGTAAAGTCCTGCAATCCCTGCGTCGCGACCACTGCGAGATCGGCCTTGAGTTCGACCAAGACGTCAATGGCCAAATCAAACGTGGACCCGACCCGCGTCTCAATCGCGACCTCGACGCCAGTGGCGGCCAGCTCGGCCGTCCAGCTCCGCAAAGTCGGCAGTGCCCGTTGGCGGTCGGCCTCGTCGATGACGGCCCGCATCTGTGCAGCGTCACCGCCCAGGTTGAACAACTCGCTCGAGCCGCGGACCGCGTGAAAAATCGTGACTTTCGACGCGAACTCGCGCGCGAACACGCGCAGGGGCGCAAACGCCAGGCGGGTGGATTCGGACAGGTCGGTCAGCAAAACGATGTGATCAAACATGGCTCTCTGGGTTCAAGGCGCCGCGCCTCGGCGGCACCATCATGCGCCGGTAGGCGATCTTGGGCAACCTCCGCGGCGCGTGCTTGGTTGGGGCGCGCGCAAATGGGGTCAGGCGGCGCGGTCGGACCGCGGCGAGGCTGGCAGTGTGCAGAACGGCCGAGGAAAAGTTGCCCATAATGCAAATTGACAATGCCCGCGCACCGGCAGTACAAATCTCGCCCTCTGGGCGGCTGCGCGCTGGCCGGAGATCGCGTCGCATCGCCCGCAAGGGCAAGCAAGTCGCCCTTCAGGGCACACAGAAGTCGGCCGCCGCAACGTTGCCGCGCACGCTGCGCGCGCACGCTGGCCTTACCGCTCCGATCCGTTCGGAAAGTAAAGGAACCCTATGAATCTCAAGATTGTATTTGCAGCCATGGCGCTGGCGTTGGTCGCCAGTTGCTCGTCGACCGCAAAGAAAGAGGCGGCACCCGCACCTGCGCCGGCCAAAGCGGGCTGCACGTCGGATGCGGAGTGCGCATCGGCAGGTCCTTGTGGCAAGTGCGTGGCCGGCGCCTGCAAGGCCGTGTTCGGCCCGGACTGTTGCGACAGCGACGCCGACTGCGGCAACCCGGCGCTGCGTTGCCGCGCCAACAAGTGCAAGTAATCCAACGGCTCTTGTCCTGACGATCCCTGCAGGCGCCAGCCACGCGCGGTGCCTGCAGGGTCTAAGCTTGCGTGCCGCCACCCACCCGCGGACGCGTTTCGCAAGCTGACGGCCAACATCGCCGGCGAGGTGGCGTCCGGATGACCCTTGTTCGCGCCCTGGCGCGCCCAGGATGGTCACCAGCGTTGTTGTCGAGACCGCTAGAGCCCCCCAATGCCCGTACCCCTGCCGCCAGTGCCGCTGGAGGAAAAATGACTCCCGGTTTGAACCTTTGCCTCTCCCAGTGGCGCCCGACGACGGAGTGCATGCCCCGTGCCGTGCAATACCTGCGCCGCGCCATGCAACTGCTGACTGTGTCTGCGCTGGGCCTCTGGCTTGCCGCCTGTGGCCCTGCCTATCCCAACTGCGCCAACGACGACAACTGCAAGCAGAAAGGCGAGTACTGTTTGAACAACAAGTGCGCCCAGTGCCGCGTCGACGCCAACTGCCCAGGTGCCGACAGCGACAAGTGCGTCAGTTGCAACGCCGGCGCATGTGGTCGCAAAGCCGACTGCTGCAGCAGCAACCTCGATTGCGGGCCGGGCAAGAAGTGCGCCGGCAACAAGTGCGTGGCCCAGTGCACCGGCGACGCCGAGTGTGGCGCGGGGATGAAGTGCCAGGCCGGTGCCTGCGTGGCCGGCGAGGGTGGCACCGTCACCGAGGGCGGCGGCTGCAAGGCCGACGGCGACTGCGGACCCGGACTCAAGTGCAAGGACGGCAAGTGCCTCGACGCCAAAGGTGCGTGCGGCCTCGCACCCATCTACTTCAACTTCAACGAGTACACGCTGAGCGACGCGGCGCAAAACGGCATCTCGGCGAATCTGAAGTGCCTCAAAGAGAAGAACGTCACCCAGTTGACCATTGAGGGCCACTGCGACGAGCGCGGCACCGACGCCTACAACATGGAGCTGGGCACCAAGCGGGCCCGCGTGGTCAAGGAGTTCGTCTCCAGCGCCGCGCCCAAGGTCAAGGTCAAGACGATGAGCTTTGGCAAGACCAAGCCGGCTTGCAACGAAGACGACGAAGGGTGTTGGGGCAAGAACCGCCGCGCTGAGTTCCGCTCGCCCGAGAAGTAGCGCGGCCGTCGGGCACGCGACCCGCACGGTGGCGGGAGCCCAGGCAGGCGCCGCGCCCGCAGCGGGGCCGGCGAAAGCGCGCAGCCCCGGGCGTTTGCGGTCGGGCGGCAACCAGATGG
>CAXRHS010000963.1:0-3684 GCA_964230235.1 Myxococcota bacterium | reverse complement strand
GATATCGCAGCGCGCGGTATCGACGTCGACGGCATCAGCCACGTGTTCAACTATGATCTGCCCAACATCCCCGACAGCTACGTGCACCGCATCGGCCGCACCGCACGGGCCGGCGCCGAAGGCATCGCGGTGTCGTTTTGTGCCGTGGACGAGCGCCCCTATTTGCGCGACATCGAGCGCTTGATTCGCCAGGCTGTACCGGTCGTCGACGCAGGTCCGCTGCGGTCGCAGGTGCCGATGTCGCGGTCGGCGGCGCCCGCACCTCAAGGTCAACGGCAGGGCCAGCGTCCGGCCAACTCGGCAACGCCTTCGCGGTCGCAGGGCGGTCAGCGCCCGCAACACAACGGACCACGGCCTGCGCAACCTTCGCAGGGCGGTGGCCAGCATCGGCACGGGACTGCGACGGCAGGTGGTGGCCAGCATCGGCACGCCACGGCGGCCGGAGGCGGTGGACAGGCTGGCCATGGTCAGGGTCTGGCGCAGCGGCACGGCCAGAATCCATCGCAGGGTCAGGGTCAATCGCGGGTTCAGGGTCAAGCGCACGGTCAGCGGTCGGGTCACCATCGCCCGGAAAGGGACGTGCGGCAGCCGGCCCAGCGGTCTACGCAAGATGTGCTGCAACGCGGGTGGCGCGGCGCTGAAGAAGAGCGCGATACGGACTTGCCGGCACGGGCGGATTTGTGGTTTTCGTAGCAGGTAGCTGAGCGACACCCCACCAGACCGGCTCGGCCTGGGACCGCGGACCTCCCCGTCCGCCTGCCAGGGGCGGGCCCCTGTGCGACCGCGCTGCTCACGTGCCGCCCCTGGCCGTTGGCCGAACTGGGACAAGCGCATCCGCTTGCGATTGGCAGCGTCGTCCCAGGCGATCAACTCGCGGACCTTACGGTAATTGCATCGAAACTGCTCGATGCGCAACTATCATGCGGAAAATGTCGATTTTTCCGCCGTAGGCTTGCGGATACAGCAAATCGGCTCTAGCCTATGGCCATGAGCCTGCTGCGCCGCCTCGATCTCGACCAACTGACCCGTTCGCACCACGTACTGCTGCTCGGTCCCCGTCGGACCGGCAAAAGCTGGCTCTTGCGCAACACGCTGCGCGCGGACCAGACCTACGACCTGCTTCGCCACGACACGTACGCGGAACTGGCCGCGCGGCCGAGCCTACTGCGCGAGCGCTTGCAGCCGGACACTCGTTTGGTGGTGATCGATGAGGTGCAGAAGCTGCCGGTGTTGCTGGACGAGGTCCACGGTCTGATGGAGACCACGCCGGTCCGGTTCGTGCTTAGCGGGTCGTCGGCACGCAAGCTGCGCCGCAGCCACACCGGATTGATGGCGGGGCGGGCGCGGACCCGACAGTTGCACCCGCTGGTCAGCACCGAACTGGCCGACTTCGACCTGATGCGCGCCCTGCACACCGGCCTTTTGCCACCGGTCTGGCTGTCCAGCGATCCGTGGGACGAACTGGAAGGCTACGTCGGCGAATACCTGGAGCAGGAAGTGCGGGCCGAAGCTTTGGTGCGGCGCATCGATGGCTTCGCTCGCTTCTTGCGAACGGCTGCACTGGCCAACGCGGAGCTGCTGAACTTCGAGTCGATCGCCAGCGATGCCCAGGGTCCGGCGCGGACGGTCCGCGAGCACTACTGCGTGTTGACGGATACCCTGGTCGGCCGCATCGTCGAGCCGTGGCTTCCCGGCCGAAAAGTCAATGCGCACGCAAAGTTCTATTTCTTTGACATGGGCGTCGTGCACCGGCTGCTCGGTGTCCGTCACTTGCCAACGGACGGCGCTACCTTTGGCAAGGCCTTTGAGACGTGGGTCGCGCATGAGCTGGCTGCTCGCATCTCGTACGACCGCCTGGACTATCCGCTGCGTTTTTGGCGCGACCGCACTGGCGCGGAAGTAGACTTCGTGGTCGGAGACCACCTTGCCATCGAGGTCAAGGCCAGCCGCCACGTCGCCGAGCGCGACCTCAAGGGGCTGCGCAAACTGGCCGAAGCCGTTCCGCTGCGCCACCGGATTGTTGTTTGCCGAGAGCCGGCGCCGCGGCGACTTGGCGACATCGCGATTTGGCCGTGGCAGCAGTTTGCGGCCGCTTGGTGGGCAGGAGCGTTGGACGCGTAGCCCGGCCTGGGACCGCGGACGTCCTCGTCCGCCTGCCAGGGGCTGGTCTCTGTGCGACCGCGCTTTTCGAGTGCCACGCCTGGCCGACGGCCGGCCCTGAACTGGCCGGCGGCCGGCCTTGGCGCATGGTGGCGGCGATTGCGGGACTGCAGGACCTGGCTTTGGGGCACGGCCATCGATATGGCCACGCTCGTCGAACGGCGGCTAAGCCGCAAACCGCACCATTTCCAGTTCAGTGCCGCGCGCTGTAGCTTGCTCCAGGGTTGCCAGCAAACGGGTCGCTGTGGCGTCGTCGACGATGCCCTCACCGCAGTTATCACAGACGGCGGCAGGTACGGACCGAAAAACCACAACGGTATTGCCGCGTTCCAGAGTGACGGTCTTGGTGCCCGCGACGGTCGTCCCGTTGCGGCAGAACAGGCAAGTCATTTCGGCCTCCGGTGGCGAAAGTCCTCCAGCCACTTGATATTGTCGGGCTCGTAGGCGGTGACAACCGTGCAACTGCCGTCGGGGTTCGCGGCCACCACGACATGCAGCGGCCGACCGCCGTGCCAATGTAGCACACGCCGGCTTGGGTACGGAAAATCGTTCGGGTAGTCTTCAATGAGGTCGCCGTTTTCAATCGAATCTACAACTGCGTCGCGGCCGATGGCGCGCTTCGCCATCTGCTCGAGCACATGCAGGGTCCAGTTGAACGAAGTGCAGGTCATTGGTTGGTCGCGGCGACGCGCGCTTCAGAGGCTGAAGGGAACGGTGGTCCTCGGAACGTGATCATGGGGTTTTGGCGCAGCGGAAGCCGGCAACTACGTAGTAGGCCGTCGCTGGAGGATCAACGTCCAGTCGATGTGAGGTACGGAAGAAGGCCGCGTCGTTGTAGCTCGCGCTGCCTCCGCGCAGGATGCGCTTGTCGCCGGTCACTGGACCCGTCGGGTCACTCTTTGGCGACGATGCGTAGTAGGACTGCGAGTACCAATCCGCGACCCATTCATGAACATTTCCAGCCATATCCCGCAATCCAAGACCGTTAGGTAGCTTGCCAACGCCAGCAAGCTGCGTGGTCCCCATACCGCAGCCCATACCGCCCTCGGCCATCGATACGGTGTTGGGCAAGCCCGGCGTGCAAGTCGGTGATCCATCTCCCCAAGGATACAGTTTGTTGTCGAGCCCACCGCGCGCAGCGCGCTCCCATTCCGCCTCGGTCGGTAGGCGGGCGCCGCGCCACTTGCAGTAGTCGTCAGCCTGCTGCCAGGTGACGCAGTTTGCCGGGTGGTCGTCCTGACCGAAAGCCTCCCAGTTGCAGTAGTTGCCAGTCTTGGGGGCCGAGCATGTGCCCGCTGCTTTGCACAGCGCGTACTGCTTTACGGTGACCTCGTCGATGTCCATGTAGTACGCAGAAAGCGTCACATCGTGTTGTGGCTTCTCTGCGAACGTGCACTTCGTATCGCCCGGCACGCATCCCATCTTGAAGGTGCCAGCCGGGATGTGAACCATGCCGGGCGGGGTCAGGGGTTTGGCGCAGCGGACGCCGATGTTGCCGGCAAAGGACAGCGAGTAGGTTCCGCG
>CAXRHS010000962.1:0-3078 GCA_964230235.1 Myxococcota bacterium | reverse complement strand
CGGCCTGGGCGTGGCGATGCAAGCCGATGGCTCGGGCTTGCTGGTCGGCGCGGTGGGCAGCAGCAACTATCTTGGCAACGAGGCCATGCTGTCGCGGCTCGACTTGTTGGGTGCCGCCAGCAGTTCGGTGTTCTTTGGCGGCGCCAAGGAAGACGAGTACCTCAACCGTGTCATCACGTTGCCCAATGGCGACTTGCTGGCGGCCGGCCGAGCGCTGGCGACCTCAGGCACCGGCCAGGTCGCGCTGCTGGTGCGGTCCACGGCCTACTTGCACCTGTCGTGCAACCAGGCCGGCGTCTGTGCCGGCAAACCCATGAGCGCTTGCGCCAAAGGCCCCATCGGCTGCTACTACGCGGTGTGCTATCAATCGAGCACGCCGTGCAGCCAGAGCTACGTCTGGGACGTACCGTGCGACGACGGCGATGCGTGCACGCTGACCGACAAGTGCGAAGTCAACACATGGCTGTGCAAAGGCACCGCGCCGGCCCAAGCATGCGACGACAAGAACCCATGCACGTTTGATACGTGCGACAAGCTCAAAGGCTGCCAGAACGCCAACGTCAGCGACGGCGTTGTCTGTGCAGCCGGCAAGGCTTGCAAGGCGGGGGTTTGTTTGTAGGGGCGCGGGCAACCATAAGGGCCCGTGCAAAAATCAGTCGACCGACACACGCGCGGAGCGGAACTGCGAGTCGACTCGCAAAGTCGCGCGCGCGTGTCAACGGTGGCCAGAAAACAGCGCGGTCCCGGTGAATTCCGCACTTGCAGCCGTTTCACTGTCCAGGAGAGGTGGAGCCGGTGGGCAGTGTGGATAACTCGCAGAGTTATCCAAGGGTTGTGGTCAGGCGCCGCGCCTGTCCACAACCCGGCACTGTCCACGGGCGTCGACCGCACGGTAGGTCTCAGCCTCACAGGCGCTTGCATTTGTTTGAGTTCGCGGCTTGGCTGCAAGTGCGCTTTTCGCCGCAGGTACGCGAAAACGCCCAGCCGCCAACACTCGCCGGCGGCCGTCGGCGTCGCACTTTGCGCAGCAGCAGTCGCGTCGGCCGGGCAGACCAGGCCTTGCGGCGCATCGGGATCACCGCCACTGCCATCGGCTACCTGGCCTTGCTGCAGGCTGTCTGACGCGGAGTCGTACGGACTGCCCAGGCAGCCCAACGATAGCACGCAGATCACCAGAATCCCCGGCCCGCGATGCTGCAACGGGTCATGATGCCCTCCATCCACAAGCCTAGGACTACGGGGCTACGCCCGCAATACCCACACCGCCACCCCCTGCACCACCGGCTGCTCCACCTCAACCTGCACCCGGTCGCCCCATTCGATGGCTTCCGCCTCGAGCCGGCGGTCGAAAATCAGCAGCGACGCCGACTCGCACGGCACCCGCTGCATGTACCGGTCAAGTTGCGCTAGCCCTTCGGGCTTGGGGTCACCCTTCTTGGGGTACCACACCTTCAATTCGAGCAAGTGCCGCTCAAAGCAGGTGCCGTACAGGTCGACCACGCCCCGCTCGTCCGCCACCGGCCACTTGATCAGAATATCCATGCGCTTGGTGCCCGCTGCGTACTCGCGCTCGACGTGGCCACCGCCGTTGACCGCCGCCTGCAAGTACGCCATCACCACCAGATGCACCGCGACTTCATGGTAGTCCTCTTGATGCACAAAGCCTTCGGCGTGCTCAAGCCAAAATGCCACCAGGCCATCGCGGACCTTGCCGATGTCGAAACGTCCATCAGCGGTACGCCAGCGGTGCGGTGCCTGCGGAATGCCGGCCTGCATGTTGGCGGTCAGCTTGCGGGCGATGACCTCGCGGTAGATGGCGTTGGCGACCTGTGGCGGCCGGCTGGCGTCGATGAGGCCGAGGTCCTGGCAAAACCGCAGGTCTTCGACGTCAAACGCCGTCACCGCGCCGGCCAGCAGGGGCTGAATCACCCGCCGCACCCGGTCCTCGCGCAGCCGCGCCATCAGGCTGTCGAAATGGGTGCCCCATTGCAGCACGATACGCTCTTTGGCGGCGTCGATTTGCGGCACGTCGACGGTCGCGGTCCACAGCTGCTTGGCGACGATGTCATTGGCCAACGCGTTGACAAGGTGCGGCTGCCCGCCGGTCCAGTGCCACGCGCGGTCGATGGCGGCGTCGGTGAACGCCTGCGCGGTCTCGGCGGTGTGCTGGCCGTACAACTCGGCGATTTCGGCGCGGGTGAATGCGGCCAAGGTGATCGACTCGCGCTTGATGTTGAACGGGCTCGAGGTCCCCAGGTTGGCCGAACCGCCGGTCGCTACTTTGTAGTCGCGCACATCGCGCATGCCAAAGATGCACACCGAGTGCGGAAACGCCTTGGGCCGCTCGGCGTAGCCCTTGCGGAATTGACTGAGCACCGAGACCAGCCCGTCATTCTCCAAACAGTCGATTTCGTCAATGAACAGCACAAGCAGCCGTGGGCACGCCACGGACCACCGCGCCAAATACTGGTAGAGCCTGCTGCCGGTGAGCGGCCGGTCGGCCGCATCTTCGACCGGCGGTTGCTCGGCCGCAGCCAACTGGCGCTGCGCGGCGAGGCGCAGGTCATCGATGACGCGCTCCACGGTCACGGCTTCGGTGTGTGCCGTGCGGGCGCTTTCGACGCTGCAAAACACCACCGCGTACCGCCCGTCGTGCCGTAGCTTCTCGGCCAGCGCCATCACGGTGGTCGTCTTGCCCGACTGGCGCGGGGCGTGCAGCACGAAGTAGTAGCCGTCGTGCACCAGGTCCGCGACATCGGCCGGCAAACGGTTGAGCGGCGGCAGGGTGTAGTGCTTTGCCGCGTTGTTTGCGTGGGCGGTGTTGAACTGGCGGGCCATGGCGCACTCGCGGCCGCGCGCGCGGCGGCAGCGAGGATACCATGCGCAACCTTGCGACGTCATGGCCGCGCTTGGCGGCAAGGGTGCGGTTCCTCAAATGGGGGCGACCGGCGGAATGGTGCTCAGACGCACCTGGCAAATACTGCCGGCGGCCGAAGCCGCGGCCTAACTGTGCAAAGCCTTGCCTGCGCAAGGCTAAGTAATCAAACACAAAGTCCCAGCCCGGCGCAGACCGGGCTT
>CAXRHS010000961.1:0-16485 GCA_964230235.1 Myxococcota bacterium | reverse complement strand
AATGGCGGGGTCGATCGCGGGGCCACCCGCGGCAGGCGTCCCGCCGCAACCGCACACGAACGCGGTCGTCGCGCACAACAACGCCCGCGCGGGGTGCCAAGGCGTCAGCGGACGCTCCGTAGCGGTCGAGAATCTCGATTGGGTCGGCATGGGCGCTGAGGCTGCCTTGCCTGCCGCGCGGGCCGCGCGTTCGCGCCTTGCAGGCGAATCACCGTCCGCCATCGTGGCGGCAGCGGCGACGGAGATGGTGGCGCGCCCCGTTCAGAAGCCCTTGGCCATGACGGCCGGCATGCCGCGCTCGATTTCGCGCACGCTATTGGTCAGCACCGCGAGGCAGTGGCGGTCGTAGGCCTCAATTACGGTGGCGATACCGATCTGCTCGTCCGGATAGTCCTTGAGGTTGGGCACTTGGCCGCGGCGCAGGCCGTCGCCGCGCCACATGATCTCAAAGCGGTTGCCCTTCTCCACGCCGTCGTCCGCACCTTTGTCGATGTAGACGTAGTGGTATTGGCCTGCAGCGGTAGATTCGTGGTGAAAATCGACGATGGTGGCCAACAATTCGACCTTGTTCGGCATTGCCCGGGTCAGCACCAGCGGCTCGAACACGTTGGTCACCAGATCGCCGCGGCTGATTTCGCTGTAGCTGCGGGTGACCAGCACGCTGACCAGCGGTCGAACCGTGCGCAGCACCTTGCCTTCGCCCAAGAAATTGATCTTGTAGCCCACCACTTTGTTGGTCAGCGGGTGCACCACTTCGCGCTCGACGCGGTAGACGGTGTAGCGGTCGCCATCGCGCACGCACGGTCCCACAAACGCGTCGGGGTCCTTGTCCTTGCCGCTCTCGTCACTGCAGCGCCGCATCGCAAAGCGCACATACGCCTCGTCCAGCTGACCGAGCATGTTGCGTTCTTCGCGGCTCGACTCGATGTTGCCCGACTCGCGGTAGTCGCGCGAGCTGATGTAGCCGACGCGGCGCACCAACTCGATCTGTGGCCGCTTGGGCGCTGAAAACCGCGAAGTCGCGTGGGTAATCGCTTTGGCTGCCGCCGTCGCGGTCGGCGCCGAGCGCCGCGACAGGTACAGCACGTCGCCCGGGTAGATCTGGTGCGGGTTGGTGACCTGCGGGTTGTAGCTCCACAGGCTCGGCCAGTACCAGGGGTCGTCGTACAGTTGCTCAGCGATCGACCACAGCGTGTCGCCCTGCTCGACGACGTAGATGCGCTCGCCCGACTTGGCCGACTCTTGCACGGCGATGGACGGCCCTTGTGCGTCGGGCAACCACTGTCCGGCGGCGGGCGCCGGTGCGTACAGGCAGTAGACCGCAAGCGCGGCGCCGACCCAGTGCGCGGGGCGGTTCATAGCTCACCCTTGGCGTTTTTGCGCTGCAGGTCGTCCACGGCCCGCCGTGCGGCCGGCGTGCCCGGGTACTGCCGCGACAGTTGTTTGAGCACTTCGCCAGCGCCCGGATCGTCGCCCATTTTCTCGTAGCTTTTTGCCAGCTTATACATCGCGTCCGGCACCTTGTTGCCGCGCGGGTAGTCCTTGGCGACGCGCACGAACGTCTGTGCAGCCTTGAGCCACTGCGACTGCGCGTACCAGCTCTCGCCGATCCAGTACACCGCGTTGTCGGCCAGATCGTGGTCAGGGTGCGCGAGCAGCAGCTTTTCGAACAGCGCGCGTGCGGCGGTCACCTGCTCTGCATCGAGCAGGTTCTTGGCCTGGGTGTACAGCGCCACCGCCGGGTCTGCCTTGGGCTTGTCATTGTCCAACTGCGGGGGCAGGTCGCTTGACGGCCCGCTGGGTGCCGCTGCCGGGGCTGGCTCGCTGGCTGCTACCTCGACCGGGGCCTCGGCCGCTGGCGCTGCGACTTTGACCGTCGGCAGCTTGGGAATCCAGCCCGACTCGCGGCGGGCGCGATCGACGCGGGCCGAGTCGGCGCGTTCCTCGACCATCACCAGCCGCGACTTGAGTTCGTCGTACTGCACCCGGGCCGCCGCCTGGCTGCGCTTGAGTTCGTCCAGCTCGTCCCGCAGGGCCGCGACTTCGCTCTCGACTTGCTGGGCGCGCGTGCCACTGCAGCCGGCGATCGGCACCGCACAGCAAGCCACCCAGGCCAGCCAGCGCGCGTCGCGCTTGGAGGTCGGCGGGCGGTGCGGCATAGGCGGGTCCTCGGTCCGGCCCGAGAGGGGGCCAAGCTGCAACGCTATCCCACCGTCAGCGGGTGTCAACATTTGCCCGGGCTTGTCGCCACGTTCGCAGGCCACTGCGCAACGTCGGCGCGACCTGCGCCCACCCGCGGCCGACTGTGCGCAAAACCGCGCCAATCGGGCCACTGCGCGGCACTGGTACCACCAGCGGGCCCCAGCGAACCGCGCTCAGACGGCCGACGATCGCCGACCGCGGCACCGGCGGATCGCAGCGATCGTTGGTGTCGCCGCGCAGGATCAAGCGATCGCCGTCGATGATTTCCACGCGGTGCAAGACGATTGCTGGGGTATGTGCCCCGACAACACCAACGATGTCACCAACTTGCGTGCAGGCGGCTTGGTCGTCCAGTGCGACGTGTGCGGGTGCAGCCAGCGGCCACATCGAGCGGCCGGCAACCGGGTGCCAAACCAAGGCCGGGGCAGTCACGGCTCGGTTGACGCAGTCGCGACCCGCGCGCCCTGGCCTTTGCGCGGGCGGTAGATCGGGAACACGAAGCGAGCCGGCCGCGGGGGGCGCTTGCCGCCGCTGGGCACGGTGGCCCACTGCTCGGGGGTCCAGGTTGGGCCGTGGGCTGCTTCGTAGCCGTGCATCCAGTCGCGCGTCCTGCTGTGGAAGTGGGCGGGCGCTTGGCGAAAGTCGCCCGTGGTCTTGAAGGCATCACCCATGCAGAAGAAACAGGTGCCGCTGCCGGCGCAAGATTGGCAGGTGGTTCGGTGTCGGTTGTCAAAGCCAAGAATTTCACGACGTTGTGGTGAGTCTCGCCAGATCTGCGCAAGTTTTTGCTTGCGCAAATGGCCCAGTTCCATTGGAAACATCACGCACGGCCAGACCGCGCCGTCCGGGCTAATGTAGAGCGCGGTGCGCCCTGCACTGCAGCTGGGTTCGGGGGCAGCCGTTACCGGGGCTTGCTGCGCTGTCCCAAAGCCGTCAACTTGTGCCGCCAACTGGCGGGCACGAATGCGCTGCTCGGATGTCAAGTCCAGCGCATCAAGGTCTGTGCGGGCGAGGTGGTCGCGGTGCGTCTTGGTGCCAAACCTGGTGTGGACCTTGCGGGCAGCAAAATAGGCGGCGATTTCGGGGATCTCCTCGATTGCGTCCGCCAAGACGAACACAGCGGCATTGACCTCTATGCCGGCCGCGAGCAGATTGTCGATGCCACGCAAAGTGGCGGCCAGCGAGCCCGGTCCGGTGGTCATGCGGTCATGAATGGCGTCACGCAGGCTGTACACGCTGACCATCGCCTTGACCACATTGGCTGCTGCAAGTTGGGCCGCCAGCTGGGGCGAAATGGTCATGGCGTGGGTGCGCAGCACGTGGCTGAAGCCCAACCGCGCCCCAAATTGCAGAAGCTCGAGCAGATCGGCGCGCCGAAATGGATCGCCGCCGCTCCAGGTCAGGCGGCACACGCCCAACTCGGCGAGTTGCCGCAAGACCTCAAACCACTCTGTCGTCGTCAATTCGGGCCAGTCTGCGCGATTGTCCAGGTAGCAGTGCTGGCACGCCAATTCGCAGCGGTAGGTCACGTCCAACTGAGCGTGCATGGGTTTGTCGGCACGCACGTAGGCCTGCAGGATCGCCCGCGAAACAGCATCTTCGCTTTGGGTGGTCGTCATGGTTGCCCTCCGAGCGCAAGTCGACTGGGCGCATCGCCGTCCGGCGCACGCCCCTGGTTCTCAAGTACAGTTGCGACGGTCGACAAGTCGTCGGTCAGACAATGGCTCAGCGCCATCAAGCCGCGCTGTTCAAGCAACTGCTGCACGTGATCGGCCAGTACCGCGGTAGCAGCGCCCCCTGCATCGTGACACTGTGCCAGAAGCTTCATGGCTGCTTCGCCCGGTCGCAACGGCGTCGCAACCGTCCTGCTGCGGTCGGCCGCAAGGGCGAAAACCGAACCCAACGGCAACTGGCGCGGGCCGTCAAAGCCGAACGGGCGATAGACATCTTGATGCCACACGACCCAGCGACCGCTATCCCGGGCGACAATGCACATGTCGTCGTGGACTGCACGGCCGCCAAACCGGGCGGCAAGGGTCGACTTGCCAGCCCCGGAGGGGCCGACCACGACCGCGGCGACGCCAGCCAAATCGATCGCGCAACCATGCAGCAAGATGCCCTGGTGGCGCAGCGCCAGGGCCTGCAAAGTGACAAGCCAGGAGCGTGAGATCAAAGCGTAATCGGCAGACGCCGCGGACTGGGGCCAGCACCACTGGCCGGTGCCCGACGCCCAATCCAATGTCACCGAAACCGCCCGAAGCCTCGCCACGGTCGGTGTGCGATCCTGCGGATTGCGCGAGAGGCTCAAGTATTCTACCTGCGGCGAATCCACGACCTCCGACCGGCAGACGGTGATCCGCAAATCGCTTGCGGCTTCAAAAGCGCGCGGCTTGCCAAGCCAGGCCTTTGGCTCATGGTCCAGGTCAACGGCGACTGAATACGGCCCGCAAAGGCCGCCCGAGCCTGCCGAAACTGGCCGATTCGCGACGCTGTCAGGCACGGCGCAACTCCCATCCATGACGCCGCCGCCAAGCCGCTCGGCGCACGACTGCAAGGGCAACGTCCCTTCTCACATAGGACTGCGCCGGCCGCCAAACCGCCGGAGCTATGGACTCTGACCGAAGTTCAAGATCAACCTTGCGCCGTCGCCGCGAGTCGGCTGCAATGCAGACGCGAGCTTGGCGACCCACCCAGCAAGCACATGATTACCGGGGTCCAGCATGATGCTGGACTTAGGTAATCATGTCTAGACGTCAGTTTGGCCGTCTACAGGCGCTGTACGCGACTTTGCAAAGTCGGTCAGCCAATCGGCCGGTGCTGGCCGCAGAGAAATCAACCAATTGCCCGGCGCCAGCGCGCAGCTTGCTGACGCCAACCCATCACAGAGGGGGGTCACTTTCCGTAGCAAGGCAAGATACCAGCATCGCGATCAACCGCTCCTGCGACGATTCGACGGACGGTGCGACGTAGGCTCGTCGGGCGTCTTCCGCAACGGCCTCCAGGCTCTCGTGCCGCAGGTCGACGCCTGTTGCGTCGGGTTCCGTGACGGGTTGCATGGCTCTCCTTGATGGGGCGCGCGGCGCCCGCGCTGGCTTGGTTGTCGATTTGGCGAAATAGGTTCTTGACCGTCAGCTAGTGCGGATTGGAAGTGGTAGCGTCGCGTAACGCCTGCTGGTCGTCAATAGACCACGACAAGGCTACCGGTCAACGACCCGATCGCGATATCTGGTCGACCGTCGCCATTGAAATCGCCAATCGCCGCGAGTGCGAGCGGGCCGAGCGCCGAGAAATTGGTATTGCCCCAATTGGTCAGCTTGGCACCGTTTTGCGGGCTCGCCGGGTCGTAGATGACCAGATCCTCATAGAGGAAGCTGGCTTCGGCTGGGATGGGTGACTGCCCGCGAATCATGCCAAAGCGAATCACCACACGATTGTTGCCGCCATCGGCTGAAGTCGATGTCCGCGAGTGGGCGATATCGGTGAAAGGACCACCGCTGCGGTCGCAGAAGTTACCCAGGGTCTGAGGCGCCCAGTGGTAGTCGCGCACACGGTACCCGCCGTCCACTGTGTACAGGTTCGAGGTCCCAGCGACGGCCTTTTCTGACGTCATCAGGACCGTCTTGCCGACGTTGGCCGCAATGAAGGCGCCGCGGAGCCAGTACAGCCCGCCACCCTGAGTGGCCGTGGCATAGTGGTGCAGGATCAAGTCCGGGACGCTGTCGCCGTCTACCTGCACGACGTCGACATGTTGACCAAAGGCAGCGGCACTGACAGCGGTGTTTCCACGAATCGCGGTTGTCCCCGGCTCGCCCGAAGTTGTGGTGCTGCCCATGTCGACCACGATCTCCATGTCCGCCGTGATTGGCCGGCCTTTGACCACATAGAGGGATTGGGCGCCAGATGCCTGGTTGACAAGCAAATCGTCATACTGCGCCGCGCCAGCGTCGACGATCAGGTTGCCGGCGGCAAAAATCGCGTGGCCCAAGTTTGGCGCAGCATTTCCGTTGATGCCACGCATGGTGGCGACTCCGTGGGTGATGCGGTCCGCCTGGCTTTCGATGTTGAGCGTCTTGGGCGCCGCCTCGCTCCAAGTCGCATTGCCCGGAACGATGATCACGCGCTCATACGACTGTGCGCCAGCGCGACAGGTTACCGCGAAATCGGCAATCGGCTTGCCGCCCGGAGACTTGTCGCCGTTGAAATTGCCAATCACGTTGAGGCGCCAAACACCATCGCCAGTCGATACGGTCAAATTGTTGACCGTCATGACAGCGGTGGTGCCCACCGCGGCGCCTTTCTTGCCCAAGTACACCCGCACCGACCTCGGCTGACCCGTACCGACACCCGCCCCGACGATGAGGTCGTCGATCCCGTCGCCATTGACGTCGCCCGCCTTGGCCACTGGCGCGCCAAGGCCGCCCGGGTTGTCAAGGCAAACATGGCTCGGGTAGGCCGACTTCGCCGACAGATCGATGTCCGCGATGGTCGCTCCGACGCGGCCGTAGACAACGCATAGCGGTTCGGTGGCGCCGCCGCCAAGCGCGAAATCGGCCAGGCCGTCGCCATTGAGATCCCCGAGTCGCCACAACCGCGAGCGCATGTCAGAGGAGTTCAAGGCGCCTCCAAGCTTGATATTGGCGAACCGCAGGGCTAGTTCGGTCGTGCTTACGGCGGCCGAAACCGGCGACAGGTTTCCGGCCGCATCGCGAACCTGGACGGCAAAGTACCACTTGGATTTGCCTGTTCCGTCGGCAAATGGAACGAACTTGCAGGCGTCCGGGTTTGTCACCGAGGTCGGCCGCGGGTCGGGGCCTTCGACGAATATATTTTGGACCGTACCCGCAACAGCTGGTGCGGGAATCGTCGCTGCTGGCAGTTTGGCCGCATCGCACGCAAGGTCGAAGCTCTTCTGGTCGGTGATGTCGGTGGCTGAGTAGCGCACAAGATAGGTTGCCGCAGTACCCGTGTTGCCGTTGTCGCCGCTTGCCGTCAGCGTCAGCTTGGCCATCGGGCGCCGAGGGTTGAGGTCCGCTGCCTGCAACGCGGCCAGGTTGACCGCCGATGGCGCGACCCAATCGACAACGACCACGATTTGGCCGACGCCGATGTTGCCCGCCGCGTCGGTGACCGTGGCCGTGACCGTATTGGTCGCGTTTTCCTGCAATTCTGCGAACTGAAGTCCGACCGTTTCGGTAGAGTTGGACAACGTCTGCGGCAAGCTGCTGGGCTGACCCACGGTCAGCGCCGTTGTGGTCGATCCCACCGTGCGCTCCAACTTGGTCAGCTTGCCGCCCTGCAGGCCCGCATCCGATGCGGAAACCGCGAGATGCAGTTGGTGGCCGGCCTGGCCATTCTGGTCTTGCGCCTTGCCGACCAGCACGGGCCCTGGACCGGGCGAAGTCGGTACATTGAGCACCGTGCTGGCAACAAAGCTGACTTTGGGCGACGTCAAGTCGACCTTGATGGCAACTGCACCCGAACTTCCCTTCGCGGCTCCGCTGCCGTCGAGCGCGACGGCTTCCAAGCTGGTGTTGTCGCCATCGTTCAGCGTCACAGAGAAGGCGGCCGTCGCGCCTGTCGGCGGTTTCTTGCCGATTTCTGTCGCTCCTTTCTTGAGTTGGACGTTTGTCACCGTCCCGCATGGGCCAATGAGTTCGGCTGAGACCGAGGCGGACAGGCTCGCGCAGTCTTTGCCCGCAACCGCACACGCGGAGTTGTTGAACAGACCACTGGACGGCAAGCCTTTGAGCCCGACCAGACAGCCAGACAACTGGACCTTGAACCCGCGCGACGCGGTTGCCGTATTGCCGTTGCTGTCCGTCACCGTCGCACGAACCGAGTAGTTCGGCAACGGTCCAAATGGAATGGTGAGGTGGCTACCACTGGTACTCGAAACCGTGCCGCCCACGACTTTGCCGCTGGTGACGACTTTGTAGGCGCTGCAATTGGCAAAAGAGGCGTCGCAGCCTTCTCCGAGTTCCACCTGGTAGGTCGCGGCGTCGCCAGTCGACAGCGCCCAGCCGACTTGGTAGCCGCTCGCCGCCGGATCCGCATCTTGACCATCGCCAAATGTCGCGCCCTGTGCGGGGGTTGTGAAGGAGACCGTCGGCGGCGCGGTATCGACCACCACCTTTGCTGGGCTGGTCGCGACTACCGCAACGTTTCCGCACAGGTCACGAACATCGGCGGTCAACGTATGTTCACCGTCGGTCAGAACCTTGTGATTGGCGTTCAAGAAACTGGCTGTGCCGGACAGCATCTTTTCTGTCGCCTTGGCGACATTGGCGTCTTTGAGCGCGACATCCTGACCTTCGACGTCATTTGCTTGGGAAACAACGGCGACATCCAATGAACTGCCTGCGAGGACCAAAGGCCCGCTAGGTTTGGAGAACGCGGCCGATGGCTTCTGGGTGTCGACTTGCAAACTTGCGGTGGAAAATGCCGCACCGACATTGCCGTAGGCATCCTGAGCGGTGATCTGGAAGACCAGTGCCCCTTCACTGGAGAGCTTGATGGGCACGCTTGCCTTCAAGTTGCTCGTCTGACCGGTGCCGAATGCGCCGCCGCCGGCTACCGTGACGCTGCCATCCTCATCGGTTGCGACTGCGAACGCAAAGGTGCCGCCGGCCGCGCCGAGATCGGGTGCGCTCTGGCTGGCCTCGTTCAAACAGGCGGCGCCGGCACCGGGTGCCGCAGGCGGGGTCACTGCCGTTACCGTCGGGGCCTTCGTGTCGATGATGACGGTGCGCTGCTTGTTGAAGGCCAGTTCGGAAGCGAGTGTTGAGGTCCATGGAATTTCTGGTAGTTGGCTGACTTCGCCAATCAGGCTGTACAAGCCGTCCGCCAGCGTGTTTGGAACCGTAATGGTCGGCGTCGTGCCCTTGACCTGAACCGACGCAACGACCTTGTACCCAGGTGTCGCGCACGCCTGACCCTGCGCGCCTGCGGCGTTGGTGCAAATTCGCGCGGTGGCCAGGCCAGATTTCGAGAATCCTTCCAACGCCAGGCTGGCTTGCCGCGTTGCTGTCAGGTTCCACGCTGCCGCGCACTTGCCTTGCACGCAAAACGCCCCACCGCAGGCCGCGTGCGAAGTACAATTTGATCCTTCGAGGTTGTTCAGCGGGCTGCCAAACTTGACGGTGGCCTTCTTTGGCTGGACCTCCGCCACCAACGTCAGGCTGGCGGTGTTGCCGGCCGCGTCCGCGGTGGTCAACAACAAGGTTACGGCATCGCCCTCGGGCAAGGTGATGGCACCAAAGACGACCGATTGAGCGCTGTTGTCGGACGTCGTCGACTCGGCGGTGCCCTTGAAGTTGGTCTTGGCCCCTCCCGCAACCGATACTTGCAACGACACCTGTTGGCCCTTTCCCAAGCCGAAGACCTGAATCGCGAACTGAGTCTGAAGACCATCGCTGGGGTCACCGCCCAGGTCGTCGGCCGCGGTAAAGATGAGTTGGGCCAAATCCTTGCTGGCAGGCGTGGCCAGGGCACCAAACTTGGGCGCCACCCGGTCCACCGTCACGGTAATTTCCTGCGCCAGTGCCACCTGCTGTGCGGCGTCGGTCGCCTTGGCCGCCAGCTTGCAGGTGGTCTGATCCTTGAGTGCGACCGCCGCAAACTTCGCCTTGCCAGCCGCCGTCACCGCCGTTGCAACCTTGGGCAAATCCGTTCCGCAGGTCACGGTCAACTCGGCTACGCTGCCATCCTCGATATCGGTGGTTGTGGCCACCACGTCGGTGACGCAGTCCTGGGCGCCAGCGATACACTGCGCGCTGGTCAGGTTGAACACCGCTTTGTCCGCGGGTGCCGTGATCGCAACCGCCGGTTTGGTGGCCTTAAAGGTCACGGTCACTTCGGGCGAGAAGCCCTTGTCCTTGTCGTCGGCGCCGACGGCCTTGGCCGTGAAAAGCACCTTCGTGGCCGGTTTGCTGGACAGACCTGTCACGGTGAACTCGTACACGCCCGGAGCAGTCTCGGCGACGGTCACAGGCGCAGCCGCACCGTCGACCAACACCTCGGTGGTTGCACCCTTAACCGGCGCGCCGCCAACATTCTTGACCTGGGCTACGAATTTCAGCGCGTCGGCAACCGTGGACACCGTGGTGCTCGCAGGCGACGTGAACTGCACGATCGGGGCGGCCGACACCAGCGTCCCCACCCAGGGCGCCGCGACGGTCTGGTTGCCAACGTCGTCGTCGGCAGTCACCTGCACGGTATTGAGGCCGGGCTGCAAGGTGATGCCCGCAAACACCACCTTCTTGTCCGCGGCCGTGGTCAGCTTGCACTCTTTCTGACCCGCCGACGATTGCAGACACACTTTGACGGCGTCGACGATGTCCACTTGCACATCCACCTGATAGCCCGGCGTCGCGGGTGCGGCGTCCGGGTCGTCGAGCGTCGTCAAGGTGGCCTTGGTCGGCAGGCTGATCGACACGGTCGGACCTGTCGTGTCCAGCGTCAACGTGCGCGTGGCGTCGCTGCACAAGCTGGCGGCGGCCTGGTTGCCGAAACTGTCGACGGCGTCCAGGCCAAAGGTGTAGTCGCCGTCCAGCAACTTCTGGCCCTGCGGTTGCAAGTTGACGGACTTGGCGATACCGGTGTCGGTCGCCGTACCAACGGCGATCGGGTCAAACACGACGCCCGATGCCGACTTGAGGTGCAGCGATACCGCAGCCCCTTGCAGGTTCGAGGCCGAGGCGACCAGGTTCACGGTTGTCGTATTGGTTTTGGCCTTGTCGGCTGGCGACTGAACTTTGAGGCAAGGCGCCGGCAGCGCCACCACAAACGGCACCTCGGCCGAAACGGCGGCGTTGGGCGCGTTGTCGGTCGCCACGCAGGCCAGCTTGGTGCCGTACACCAAGGTGTCGATTGCCACGGGCACGGTCAGCGAAGCGCCAGACTTGTAGGTCGCGGTGCCAACCGGTTGCTGCCCGAGCGCCGCCCCAAGCACGTCTTTGCGGCAATACACCGCGATGTCGCTGTCGGCCGTTCCGCCATTGACGGCGACCGTGACGGTCGCCTCGTACACCAGGGCCGTGGCCGCGTTCTGGTCGTCCTTGGCAAGCCAGGTGCTGCCTGCCAGCGGATCGGTGATCGCAAGCCCAGCGACATTGGCGAACACCGTGTAGACGCCGGAGGCAGTCCCCGACAGGCCGCAGCCGTTCTTGGCCGTGATCTTGACGGCATAAGCCTTGGAGTTCGGAAACGACCACGGGACCGCGAAGGTTCCGTCGGCCAGCACGGTTGTCGCCACCGTGGTTGTGCCCTCCATTGCCACTTCGACCGCGCCGAGATCGGCGGGGGTCAGGGTGGTGGCGCTGCCGTTGAGGACCACCTGAATGCCGGCTGCGGCCGGGTCGATGTCGTCCGTCAAGGTCAGTTGCCCGGGCAAGGGTGCGACCAGCGTCACCACCGGTGACTCGGTCGTCAAAGTCACGACTTGAACCGGTGACTCGCCTTCCGGGCGGTTGCCGCCGGCATCTTTGACGACGGCCGTGACCTTGGCCGTCGCACCACTTAGGCCCTTGGATTTGCTCGACAGCTTGACTTGGACCGGGACCGACTGGCTGCCAGCGAGCGCGACCTCCGCCGAGGTGACGTTGTTGCCCTCGGCGTCGACGACTTTGAGGTAGGCATGGGTACAGTCTGCACTGTCGGTCTTGACCGTAAACGTGTACTGAAAGCCCTCTGACTGCGGGTCGGCGTCGTCGGTCAGGCACGCAGGGGCGGTCACCAACGTTGCCGTGCAGGCATTGCCGCACTGGACCTGAACGGTCTTGCTGGCCTGGCCGATCGCACCGGGCGCTGCCGTGACCACGACACCGATGGTTGCCGGAGCGGCCGCGCATGGTGCCGTGACTTTGTCAAAGCGCGCCGCGCCTTTGCTGATGACGCCCGGTTGGCCGACGGCCTGGCCACCAATCGACAGCACCACCGCGGCGCCGTCCGGCGCATTGGTCGTCTGGACCACCACGTTGACTTGGATGCCAAGGTCGGGCGCCAGATCGTTCTTGGTGTCGATGGTGGCCGAGTTGACCGTGCCCTCGAGCGCGTTGCCCGTCTTGGTCTCCAGGTAGAAGTTGACCGTCGGCGCGACCGGTGGCACGTCAGGGCTCGATACCTCGCCGGCATCTGCCTGTGCGCTGACTTCGGGGCACGGTCCGTCGCATTTGACGCCGACGACTGGCAGGTCATCGGTACACGCGGTGACGAACCAGACGGCTGCAAGGACGATCGGCCCAAGCGGACGCCACCGCCGCGATGCGACAGGCGCCAGGGGATTGCTCGGTGTGTCCAAACTGACCATTGTCCTATCCTCCGGACTGCAAAGGGAACTTTCGCGGTGCCGCGCTGGGCGTCAACGCGGATCGGCCGCGGTTTCGGTTGGGGCGGCAATTTGCTTGGCGATGAGCGCTTCTACAAAAGCGGTCACGTCGCGCTGGGCGGTTGCGGTGTCGACCTGGTAGTCGCGCACCAGTTGGTCAGCCAGTTCGCCCACGGTGGCCGGCGCCAGCGCCAGGCGCTTGAGCAGGTCCACGGCGGTCGGCGCCGCAAGGCGGTGAAAGGCGCGGTCGCCGGTAATGACGAACACCTCACCGCCAACGTTGCGCCACGCTGCGCGGGGATGGACGCACACGGCGACCTGGCCGGCCGCAGTTGCGCTTTGCGGCAGGGTGTTTGGGTCGGCTGATGCGGGCTTTGGCTGCGGCATGTCCTACCCTTTTTCCGCGCAGGCAACGGCGCAGCGGCTCGATTGGGTGCGCCGGTGGTCGCCGGTCGGTGCGGGCGGCCACCCGAACGTGCGGCAACCCGTCCTTCGATAGGTTGCGCGGACCGTGCGCGAAGTTGCCCCGCGCGATTACAGAACTTCACACACGCGCGGACTGCGCGCTGCGAAGCTGCGTTTTTGTCTTGCCGATCGCAGCGTAGCGCTGCGCGCCTTTCGGGCTCGCGCGCGTGCGGCGTGCGGAAGGCGGCCCATTATTGTGCCCGCTCTGGCAAGCCGCCGCAAGGGGGGAGGGTCGCGGCAATTTCGCGGTTTTCCGCTTCGCTGACAGAGACATACGTTGGCAGGGCCGCGACGGCCGATTGCCAATTTTGCGGGGGACCCGTCAGGGCGACGGCCGCCACCGATCGCGCTTCGCCGTCAAAGGGGCGGCATTGCGGCAACCCCACCAATGCAGCGACCGCAGTCGCCGCCAGGTCTGGGTCCGTCCAGGCTGTTCCGGCGAGCAGGTCGCCTGGTCGGGCGTGATCGGCAAGCCACTGGGTCGCGCCATCCGTTGCGACCTGTTGGATCGCGTCCTGTGGCCAGCGCGCCAGGTACCACATGCCAGTACGGGCACGCAGTGCGCACAGTACGCCGGCGTTCGCGGACGGCTCGGCCCGGTGCGCCATCGCATGCCAGGCAGGGACCGCGCACACAGGCACGCCGGCCGCCCACGCCAAGGCCCGCACCGCCGCCATGCCGCTGCGCAACCCGGTGAACGATCCGGGACCGACGTCGAGCGCGAAACCGGCCAGGTCAGCCAGCTGCGCGCCGCGTGCCTGCAGCAGCGCATGCAAGCCTGCCAGCAACAGGCGCGGTCGGCCGTGCGCGCTGGCGACTTCGGTCTGGCAAGCCGCCGGGTCATCCAGGCCGGTACCGACCCACACCGTCCAGCGCGAACCGGAGGTGCTGACCGCGGCATACAAGCGGGCGTGCGACGTCAACGGGCGAGGCTACCGCGCAAACAGCGCTTGCAGGTCGTTCTTCATCACGACCAGAAACAACAGGCCCAAAAAGGTCAGGCCTGCATACGCGGCGATCTGGCGGACCCGCAGGCTGGCGGGCCGCCGGCGCACGCCTTCGATCGCCAAGAAAAGCAGCTGCCCGCCGTCCACCAGTGGAATGGGCAGCAGGTTCAAGATGCCAAGGTTGATCGAGAGCGCGGCCAGCAACTGGATCAAGCGCTCCAGGCCGTGATCGGTCGCTTCCGACGTCATCTGCGCCATGCGGATGATGCCGCCGACTTCCTTGATGGGCGCGTTGCCTTTGAACAGTTCAGCTGTGGTGGCCAGAATCAGCATCGAACCGCGCGAAAACTGTTCCACGGTGGTCAGCCACGCGTGGGCGACCGGCCGCGGGTTGGCGATGAGCGCCGGCCGCACCCGGTCGACCAGCGAAATCAGCTCGATGCGCAGGCTCGGCCGCTCGTCTTTGCCGACTTGCACCTGGGGCGAATAGGTGGTCGTCCACCGGACCACGCCCGAACTATCGAGCGCCGGAGCCGCCGCGAGCCAGGTTTGCAGCGGCCCCTGGGCCTTGGTTGTCCCTGCCTTCAGCCTGCTCTGCAGCGCAGTCAGGTCCGCCAGTTGGCTGGGATCCACGGTCCGCACCACGGTCAGTTGACGCGGTTGCATGGCCGCGCGCAAACGCTGGACCCGGTCGGCCGGTGCCCAGCTTTTGTATTGCGGGTGCAGCAGTACCGCCTCGTAGGGCAACTTCAACTGATCAAACAAGGATTCGATACCAGCGACGGATCCGCCATCCAGTGCGACCACTTCGTCGCCAGCTTGCAGACCTGCGCGCCACTCGGCGCTGTCCGCGAGCAGCGGGCCGATCAGTCGGTGGCCCGGCAAGGCGCCCCAGCGATCGCGCAGGCTGACTTCGTCCTGGTCCCCCGACGGCGGAGCGCTCGGCACCACCTTCGACTCGCGTTCCGCGCCTTTGTGCAAGCGATCGAGCGCTCCGGCGGCGCGCTCCTGGGTCACGGCGGCCACTTCGCCGAGCGGCACCCACGCCACTGCCACCGGACCTGACGCCGCGTGCAAGGCGGCCGCCAGTTCGGCCCAAGTGGCGATACTTTGACCGGCGACGCGGACGATGCGGTCCCCTGAGCGCAGGCCGGCGCGCCAAAGCGGACTGTCGGGCTGAACGGCGAGGGTGGCGACCTGCTGCAGCGGCGACATTTGGATGCGGCCGACCCGCTCGACCACGCCAACTTCTGCCGCTCCGGCGTGCACGACCGTGCGCGGGGTGACTTCGACCGTCTTGGGGCGGCCCTGGCGATCCAACTGCAGCACAGTCCGCTTGTCGGCGCGGCGACCGATCAGGCGCACCAGCTCGTCAAAGCTGCCAACCGGTTCGCCGTCCACCGCCACGATCAGATCGCCCGGTTGCAGGCCGGCCAGCGCCGCCGGGCCACCGGCGATGGGCGTGCCGACCCGGGCCGGCAGCACCTGGGCGTCGTAGTAGAGCGACGCGGCAAACAACACCAGGATCGGCAGGATGAAGTTGAAGATCGGGCCGGCGGCAATGATCAGCATGCGCCGCCACACCGGCTTGTTGTGAAATGCGGCCGGATCGCGCGCCTCCGGGCCTTCGACCGGCCCCGCGGCGTCGTCGCCCAGCATCCGCACAAAGCCGCCTAGCGGCAGCGCGCGGATGGCATATTCGGTGGGTCCGCGCACCCAGCGCACCAGCACCGGCCCAAATCCCACAGAAAATGACAGCACCTGCACGCCCATCCAGCGCGCAACGATGTAGTGGCCGAACTCGTGGAAGACCACCAGCAGGCCAAACACCAGCACGAACGCGAGGGTTTTGAGGACGACGTCCAAGTGGGGGTCTCCCAGGAGCGCGGCTCGCTCAGTTGTCCAAGGGTAGGTTGCCGGCCCGTGCCCGCAACGCCGCCCGGTGCCGATTGTCCCCGATGGCCGCGGCAGGGGCAAATGGACAGCCAGCGCCGGTCGTTGCGATTCCCTGCGCCCGCGGGGCCGTTGCGCCTGGGCTGGCCGCAGCGGTACGCTTGCAGAAGTTGGCGCAGCGCGCGCCCTCCCGGTTGCCACGCCATGCCAAACACCCCACGTGCCGTCTTGGCTGCCTTCTGCCGCTGGACAGGCTTTGCCGTGCTGGCAGGTCCGGTCGCGACTGGCTGCGCCGCGCAAGGCGAACCGCAGCCGGACGCCGGCGCCAGCATCTGGTTCGCCCCGCTGACCGGCGACGGGTGCACCGCCACTACCAATGGCAAGAAACAGATCCCGGCCGACGTGGACAACCTGGTCGCGCAATGGACGGCAAACGTTGCAGGGGGCGACAAGAAGACCGGCACTGCGCGCATCGCCAGTGCCAAGGTCGGGGCGGGCGCTTGGGAAATCAAGGGGATCCCGGTCACCGGCCAGTTGGACCTGGATGTGTACGGCTGCAGCAAGGACAAGAAACTGGTTTACGCCGGCCGCAACAACGGCGTGCAGGTGGCCGAAGGTGCGACGCCGCAGCCGGTGCGGATCTTCCTGGCCCCC
>CAXRHS010000960.1:0-19506 GCA_964230235.1 Myxococcota bacterium | reverse complement strand
TCGGCCTCCGAGGCCGCGAGCTGGCGACCCACGGAGCAAGCAATAGGGCTCAAGAAATGATTGAGTACATCATTTCCAGGCCCTAACAGGGTCGCCGGAAATACCAATTTCTGGCGGCCCGCCACGGCGAATCCAGCATCGGGTGAGCTCGTGGCCCACGCAATAGCAAGGCAGGGTCGCCATTATCGGCGACTCTGTAAGGGGCCGTAGAAAATCGAATCGATTTTCTACCTGGGTCCATTGCGTGCTCAGTAGGTTGCAAGCTCGCGACTTTGCAAGTCGACTCGCCGCTCCGCCTCCTCCCGGGGTCGACTGAGTTATTCTCTGACATGCCCTAGCCTCGCCGGGCACAATCCAAAGCGGCCAGCAACTGCTCGCCGCGCGCCGCAAACGTGTCCAGATTGGCGCGGGCAATGCGGTCCGACAACGGCGCCTCGGCACCGAGCGCCGCCGCCAGGGCCATCGCCGCAGCGAGATCCGGCGCGGCTTCCACATCGACGAAGCGGTGCTCGCCGTGAGTTCCACGCACGCGCTCTAACAGCGAGCGCCGCACCAGTTGCACGGTCGGGTCGGGGCTGCGGCGCAACAGCCCCACCAGCTGGTGCGGCTGATCGGTGGCAAAGGGCAGGTCGGGGTGGAACACCACCGCAAAGCAGGCCGGCTGACGACCCTGGGCCAGCAGTAGCGCCACCACCTCGGGTTCGACCTGGCGCAAAAGCGTCTCGAATTGTGCGCTGCTACCGGCAAAGTTGGGCATCAACACCAGCGCCACCTCAAAATCGTCGTCGTCGCTGGCCTGCAGTTCGGCCAACTCCGCGATCAGGCCTTGGCGTTGGTCGCCCGCTGGCACCACCACCCGCCGCAGCTTGCCGGTGGTGCGACATTGGCGGGCAAACGGGCACAGGCCAAACGCCTCGACAGCGCCGCGCAGATACAGGTCGTTGCGGCCGAGCGCCGCCTGGGCCGTCGAATCAATCAAGTCAGGATATCGATGAGCTTTTCAAGCCGCGGGCCGTACGGAGGGTTCATCAAGAACGCGCCATTGATGCGCGACTGGTGGAACACGCCCTTGAGGTGACTGAAGGTGTCAAAGCCGCGCTGGCCGTGGTACGCGCCCATGCCGGCCGGCCCGACGCCACCAAAGGGCAGGTTCTCTTGGGCGATGTGCAAGATGGTGTCGTTGATGGTCACGCCGCCGCTGGTGGTGCGCTGGGTTACCTGGCGCACGCGGTCGCCGTCGCGGTCAAAGTAGTACAGCGCCAGCGGCCGCGGCCGGGCGTTGATGTAGGCGATGGCGTCGTCGGTGCCGTCGTGCTCCAGCACCGGCAGGATCGGCCCAAAGATCTCTTCCTGCAGCAGGATCATGTCGTCCGTTGCGCCCAGGACCAGGGTCGGCGGCAGCTTGTGCTTGTCGGCCGCGAACGCCTCGTTGGCCGGGTTGATCTCGACCACCTTGGCACCCTTGGCGCGGGCGTCGTCCAGCCACTGCTGCAGGCGCAGGTACTGGCGGTCGTTGACAATCGCTGTGTAGTCCGGGTTGTCGGCCAGGGTCGGCCGCGCTTTGGCCACTTGAGCCTTGCAGGCGTCGACGAAGGCCGCGCTCTTGCCCTTCGGCACCAGCACATAGTCGGGCGCGATGCAGGTCTGGCCGGCGTTGAGGAGCTTGCCCGCCATGATGCGCTCGGCGGCCAGATCGAGCGGAAACGACGCGTGCACCACCGCCGGCGACTTGCCGCCCAACTCCAGCGTCACCGGCGTCAGGTGCTCGGCGGCCGCCTTCATGACGATGGCGCCGACGCGGGTCGAGCCCGTGAACAGGATGTGGTCGAACGCCAACCGGCTGAACGCCTCGGCCACCTCGACGCCACCCTGGGCGACGGCAACCACGGTGGGGTCGAAGGCCTGGGTCATCATGGTGGCCAGCAGCTCGCTGGTGCGCGGGGTCAGCTCGCTCGGCTTGAGAATCGCGCGGTTGCCAGCTGCGAGCGCGGCAACCAGCGGCGACAATGCCAACTGCACCGGGTAGTTCCACGGTGCGATGATGCCGACGACGCCAAGCGGCTGCGGCACCACTTTGGCGCTGCCGGGCTGAAACGCCCAGTGCACGCCGACCCGGCGCGGCTTGCTCCACGCCGACAAGTGGTTGCGGGTGTGGTGCAAGCTGGCCAGCGTCGGAAACAGGTCGGCCATCAGGGTTTCGTGGCGCGAGCGTGACCCGAAGTCGGCGTTGCAGGCCTCGGCAATCGCGGCCTGATTGGCGCGGATGACCTTGTCGAGGGCGTCCAAGCGGGCCTTGCGTTCGCCGATGGACGGCGCGGGCTCAGCGCGGCTGGCGGTGTACATGCGCTGAAAAGTCGTGCGCAAGCTGGCAATGGCGGGATCGTCGCGGCGGCTATCCAGCGACACGACGCTGGCGGTGGCGATGGCGGTCGAGCTCATGGTGACCTCAGGGCGGTGGGCCGGGTTGGTATTGTCGCGCAACGGTTGGGGTTTGGCGAGGGGGAAGTTGTCAAGCGAGTGAAGACAGTCAACTAGAGGGGCCCCCACTTGGCCGCCACGCGCCACCCCACCCTTGCAACCCCCACCCAAAACCGGGACCATGCAGCGGCTCGCCCCCCGGCGACGATGCCCCATGCCGCGCACCGCCTCCCGCATTCTGGTCCTGACAACCGCGGCGCTGGTCGGTGGCTGTGCCAGCGCGCCGGGCGGGGCGCCGACGGCAATTGCCAGCGACGCCGCCACCGCCGGCGCGGATGGCAGCCGCGCGCGCACCGACAGCGCACAACCGCACGACACACTCGTGGACGCCGCTGAACCGGCCGACGACAGCGCCGACAGCGCCGTCGATGCGGCGCCCGACGTCACCCCGATTGTCATCAAGAAAGGCCCCGGCGAGTGCCCGGGCGGCGCCACCTGTCCATGCACGGTCGACGAAGACTGCGACGACGGCGACCCGTGCACCTACGGCGTTGCCTGCGAAGACGGCGCGTGCAGCTTTGGCCAGCAACAAAACTGCGACGACGCCAACGTGTGCTCGGCCGACACCTGCGATTTGTCGGGGCAGTGTACCCACACCGCGCAAGACCATTGGTGCGAAGACGGCGACCCGTGCTCGCTCGGCGACAGCTGCGCGGCCAAGACCTGCGTCGCCGGCAAGGCGGCCCAATGCGACGATGGCAACAGCTGCACCGCCGACACCTGCGTGGGCGGCCAGGGCTGCCAGTTTGCCGCCACCACCGCCAAGTGCGCGGACGCCAACGATTGCGTCGAAGCCTCGTACTGCTCGCTCGGCGGCTGCGTGCAAGGCAAGGCCAAGCCGTGCGACGACGGCAAGGCGTGCACCTACGAAGACTGCGACCCCAAAAAGGGCTGTGCGTTTCTACCGTTGCCGACGCCGGCCACCAGCTGTGACGGCACGGTGGCCGACGGCTGGTGCTTTGCGGCCAAGAAGGGCGACGCGACCTGGCTGCAGGCGCGGACAGCGTGCCAGGCGTGGGGCGGCGATCTGGCGACCCTGCGCACCGCGGACGACAACGCGCTGGCGCGCAAGCTCGGCGATGTCGTGTGCGGCAAGGTCCCGCTGTGGATCGGTCTGTCGGACCGCGCCCAAGAGGGCAAATTCGTGTGGGCCTCGGGCTACAAGGGCGGCTATAGCAACTGGAATGGCAGCGAACCCAATGACTACGGCGGCGAAGATGTGGTCGAGCAAGTTGCCGAGGGCGGCTGGAACGACCTGCCCGAATCGGCCGGCCGTTCGTGCGCGGTGTGCGTGCGGCCGATGGCATCGCCCTGTGACGACGGCGAGCCGTGCACGCCACTGGGGCTGTGCGCGCAAGGCCAGTGCACGGCGCCACTGCCAACCCCGGCGACCACCGACTGCGACGACGCCAACCCCTGCACGGCGGACGGCTGCGCGGTGGGCCTTGGCTGCGGCCACACCGCGGTAGCGGACGACACCGCGTGCGGCGCGGCAGGGTTGTGCAAGGCGGGGGTCTGCCACGCCGCCAAGCCGAGCGATCTGGCGCAGGCCCCGACCAGCTGCGCCGCGCTCGGCCCCAACGGCCCCAACGGCCTGTACTGGATCGATCCCGACGGCGCGGGTGGAAAAACCCCGGCATTTCAAGTCTTTTGCGACCGTTCGGCCGGCGGTTGGGCCCTGGTGGTCAAGGTGGACGGCGCCAAAGCCGACAGCACCTACGCCAGCCCGCTGTGGAGCGACGCCACGCCGACGGCCAGCGCCACCGCATGGCCGGACGCCGCGACTGCGCGCCTGGCGGGCTATGCCACGATCAGCGTCACCCAGGTGCGGGTCACCCTGGTGGTCGCTGGCGAACCGCGATCGCTGGTGCTGCCAGCCAAAGCCCCAAACTTGCGGGCGCTGTTGACGGGCGCCCCAGTCAAGACCACCGCCAGCGTGTTGCAGTGGCAAGGGCTGCTTCCCAAAGGATCATTGCAAGATCACTGCCTTTTGCAGGGCTTCAACGTGGCCTCGCCCAACGGCGTCAAGGTCCGCATCGGCATCTTAGGCAACAACGAAAAGGACTGCGCCACCGTCGATTCATGGTTGGGGGTTGGCGCAACCGCCAATGTGTGCGGTGCCAAAGACAGCCCCGGCGCCGGCAACCTGGCGTGCTGGAACCCAGATTGGGGCGACGCCAAGACTGCGGCGCTCGCGTGGATCTGGGTGCGCTGACGACAGCGTCGTCGTTGCGTTGACAGACTGTGACAGTTGCGGCACTACTTGCCGCGGTGTTGGCGGCCGCGCCGCCGAATCGCGCCCGCGCCCGCCCCGCCCACCCAGAGGTATCCCCCATGCCCGACGAACCGCAAAGCCGCTCCCGCGCGCCCTCGCAGAACCTGCCCGCCGTCGTCAAGGGCATGGGCGAAATGCTGCTGCGCGAGAAGATGGTGTCGGTCGAGCAGCTGAAAAACGCAGCCGCCGAGGCCGCCAAGACGGGTCGCCACCTGGGCAGCGCGCTGCAAGCGCTGGGCTACGTCGACAAGGCGCACCTGGTCGACTTCTTGTCGCGGCAGTTCCAGGTGCCGTCGATCGATATGAGCGCGGTCGACATCAGCGGCGACGTGACCAAGCTGGTGCCGCGCGAACTGTGTGAACGCCATCAGCTTTTGCCGATTGCGGTCCACGGCTCGACGCTGGTGGTCGCCATCGCCGACCCGGGCAACTACCATGCGCTCGACGACCTCAAGTTCAAGACCGGCCTGAACATCGAAATGGTGGTGGCAGGCGAAGACGACATCGCCAAGGTCCGCCAGAAGCTGTACGGCACCGTCGATCAGCTGCAGATTTTCGAGGAAATCGACCAGACCCTCGAAGTGATGACCGAGGAGAACGACGTCGACGCCAACGAACTGCGCTCGGCATCCGAAGAAGCGCCGGTGGTGCGCCTGGTCAACCTGATTCTCATCGACGCGATCAAGCGGCGCGCGTCCGACATCCACTGCGAGTCGTACGAGCGCTCGTTCCGGGTGCGCTACCGCGTGGACGGCGTGCTGCACGAGATCATGCGGCCGCCGCTCAAGCTGCGCAATGCCATCGTCAGCCGCATCAAGATCATGAGCCAGCTCGACATCGCCGAGCGGCGTCTGCCGCAAGACGGTCGCATCAAGCTCAAACTCGCCGATGGCAAAGAGTGCGACTTTCGGGTGTCGGTGCTGCCGTGTCTGTTTGGCGAAAAAGTGGTCATGCGTTTGCTCGACAAAAGCAACCTGCAGACCGACATGACCAAGCTTGGCTTTGACGACGACGAGTTGCACAAGTTCAAGCACGCGATTCACCAGCCGTTTGGCATGGTGTTGGTGACCGGCCCGACGGGATCGGGCAAGACCACCACGCTGTACTCGGCGCTGACCGAACTGAACAAAGTTACCGAGAATTGCAGCACCGCAGAGGATCCGGTCGAGTTCAACCTCGAAGGCATCAACCAGGTGCAGATGAACGACGCGATCGGCCTGAACTTTGCGGCCGTGCTGCGCTCGTTCTTGCGCCAAGACCCGGACATCTTGATGGTCGGCGAGATCCGCGACTTTGAAACCGCCGAAATCGCCATCAAGGCCGCGCTCACCGGCCACATGGTGTTGTCGACGCTGCACACCAACGACGCGCCGTCGACCATCAACCGCTTGCTGAACATGGGCGTGGAACCGTTCATGGTCACGGCCGCCTTGAACTTGATTGCCGCGCAGCGCCTGGTGCGCCGGACCTGCAACGAGTGCAAACAGCCGGTGCAATTGGACCGCGACATCTGCATCGAAGCGGGTATGAGCGAAGAGGCCTTCAACGCCGCCAAGTTCATGAAGGGCGCGGGCTGCAAGACCTGCGGCGAGTCGGGCTACAAAGGTCGCGTCGCCATCTACGAGATCATGCCGATGTCCGACGGCTTGCGCGACGCGGTGTTGCAAGGCAGTTCGGCCGGCGAACTCAAGAAGGTCGCGGTCGAAGACGGCTTGCAGACGCTGCGGATGTCGGCGCTCAAGAAGCTGGCGTTGGGCCAGACGACCATCGAAGAAGTGCTGCGCGTGACCCGCGCCGACTGATCCCGTCCCGTTGCGGCAGCACCAAACGGTCCCTCATCCACTGCTTGTGCGCAATTTCGCACGGCAAGCCGGCAGCGTGTTAGCATGGCGTGTGCGGCCCAGGTCGCCCACCGACCGCGAGGTGCCCGATGGCGCAATGGCAATACGAAGGCACGACCACAGAAGGTGAATTCCGCCGCGGCGAGATCGACGGCGACAACAAGGATGCGGCCCAACTCAAGCTCAAGCAGATGGGCATCTCGGTCCTCAAGCTCAAGAAGAAGCAGAAGGAAATCGAGATCGTCATCCCCGGCATCACCGACACGGTGCCGGTCAAGAACATGGTTATTTTTACCCGCCAGATGGCGACCATGATCGACGCCGGTCTGCCGCTGGTGCAGGCGCTCGATCTGGTCGGCAACTCCGAGCCCAACCCGAACCTCAAGAAGTGCATCCTGGGCGTCAAGTCGAGCGTGGAGTCCGGCTCCTCGTTCTCGGACTCGCTCAAGAAATACCCAAAGGTGTTTGAAGAGTTGTACATCAACCTGGTTTCGGCCGGCGAGATGGGCGGCATCTTGGACACCATCATGAACCGGTTGGCCGAGTACATCGAAAAGGCCGCTGCGACCCAAGCCAAGGTCAAGGGCGCGATGAAGTACCCGGTGACGGTTCTGGTGGTCGCGATGTCGATTACCGCGGGCCTGCTGTGGAAGGTGGTGCCGACGTTCGCGGCGACGTTCCGCTCGATGGGCCGCGCGGAGCTGCCGGCGATTACCGAGTTCGTGGTCGGTATCTCCAACGGCTTTACCGCCAAGCTGCCCTACATCATTGGCGGCATGGTGGCCACCTCGGTGGCCTACAAGATCGCCATGAAGACCAAGCAGGGTCCGTTCGTGCGCGACTGGATCCTGTACCACGGCCCGATCATCGGCAATGTGGTGCGCAAGTCGTCGGTGGCCAAGTTTACGCGCACCCTGGGTACGCTGGTGTCGGCCGGCGTGCCGATCATCGAGGCGCTGCAGATCGTGGGCAAGACTTCCGGCAATCTGGTGGTCGAGCGGGCGGTCGACCATACCCGCGCCAAGATCTTGGAAGGCCGCAACATGACCGCGCCGCTGATGGAGACCCAGGTGTTTCCGGTGATGGTCGTGCAGATGATCGCGGTCGGTGAAGCCACAGGCGCCATGGACGTCATGCTCGGCAAGATTGCAGACTTCTACGATTCGGAAGTCGACGAAGCGATCGACGGCATGACTGCGATGATGGAGCCCATCATCATGGTGGTGCTCGGTGGCGTCATCGGTACCGTCATGATGGCCATGTACATGCCGATCTTTACCAGGGGCGAAGGCGTCAAGTAGGCCCGCACATGGTAGACGTCCAAGGCGCGCCGCCGCCATGGCGGGTGACCGGCGCCTTCGCCCTGGACGGCGGCGCGCACCACCCGGTCGTGGTCGAAGATTCGCTGGTCGAGCGCATCAAGTGGACCACGCTCGCCCGCGTGGTGCTCATCACCGCCGTTCTGGTGTTCGCGGTGGCCCTCGATCTCGGCATGGGCCCGCAGCGCGCGGCCAAAGTGCCCGAGACGCTGTTGTACCAGTGGGCGGCGGGCGCCTACGCGGTGTCGTTCTGTACCCTTTTGGCGACCCACCTCTTCCGGTCCCGCGCCGCGCTGGTCAACCGCATCGCGTTTGGATCGGTGTGCGCCGACACCGGCGTTGCACTGGGCCTGGTCTACATGACCGACGGCCTGCAGAGCGTGTTTCAGTTCGCGCTGCCGCTGGCGGTGCTCAACGCGTCGGTGGTGCTGGCGCGCAGCGGTGCCGTGCTGGCGGCCAGCCTGGTGACGGCCGGCATTGCCGCGATGGCCGCCAACGAGATCGGCTGGCTGGCGCTGCCGCGGCTGCGGGTCGCGTTCTTGAGCGCGCTGCCGCCGCGGGCGGTGATGACCGGCTTCGAGGCGGTGACCGACCTGCTGGTGCAAGGGGCGGCGGCCTACGCCACCGCGTTCTTGTCGTCGCATCTGGTGCAAGAACTGGACCGGGCCCGCAAGCGCACCCAGCTGCAGCGCCGCGAGCTCGCGACGTTGCGGGTGCGCTACGACGACGTCGTCTCCAGCCTGCCCGACGGCCTGCTGACGGTGGATTCGCTGGGCACCGTCACGTCGGCCAATCCGGCGGCGCTCGGCATCTTGGGGTCGCAGCCTGCCGCGGTGATCGGCCATGGCCTGGCAAAGCTGGTGCCCGAACTGGCCGAGGCCCTGCGCAGCCCGCCTGGCGAATGGGAAATCGTCCGGCTCGACCCGCGGGCGACCGGCGACGTCGCCAAGACCCGCGAAGTGCTGCGGCGGCTGGCCGACGGCACCGCGCAGGTGCTGGCATGCCGCGTGGCACCACTGCGCGACCAGGGCGGGCAATGGGGCCGAGTGGTGGTGCTGCGCGACGTCTCCCTGGCCCGCCAGCGCGAACTGCAGCACAAAAGCCGCGAGCGGCTGGCGACCATCGGCAGCATGGCGACTGCGGTGGCCCACGAGATCCGCAACCCGCTGGCGTCGATCTCCGGTGCCGTGCAGTTGCTGGAGGCGGGCCACGACCTGGGCGACAGCGACCGCCAGTTGATGACGATCGTGCAGCGCGAGACCTCACAACTCAATACGTGGATTGGCGATTTTTTGGACTTCGCCCGCCCGAGGCCGCTGCAGGTGGGGCCATGCGCGCTGTGCGAGATTGCGCAAGAAACCGTCGACGCGTGCCGCAACGATCCGCGCGTCACCTCGGCCGGAACCGAGATTGCCTTGGACCTGCCGGCGCCAGCCGCAGATGGCACACCCTGGCTGGTGACCGCCGACGCGGTGCTGGTGCGGCAGACCGTTTGGAACCTCGTGCTCAACGCCTGCCAGGCGGTGCTGGAAGGCGACCGCCGCAAGGTGCTGGTCGGCTTGCGCCAGCAAGACGAAGCGTGGCTTTTGACCGTAGACGACTCGGGGCCAGGCATCGACGAAGACAAGCTCGGTCGCGTATTCGAGCCGTTCTTTACCACCAAGGGCGAGGGCACCGGCATGGGCCTGGCCCTGGTCGAGCGCAACATCGAGGCCCACCGCGGCAGCGTGCGGGCGACGCGCAGCACGGTGCTCGGCGGTGCGCGCTTTGAGATTTTGCTACCTATGCGACCACCGGCGGAAGCGTTTGGCGACGGTGCGCGCCGGCCGACGCGGACGCAGGTACCGGTGGTGCGGTAGGCCTGGTGCACCTGCCGAGCAACGCAGCGACCGCAAGCCTTCATGGGGGTTGGCTAATCAAGAAAGGGACTTGGAGCCACGTTGGGCCGGACCTCACTCCGCCGCGGTCGCGGATCAGAATAGAAACGCCACACTTGCCACATACCGCGGCTCCCACTGCCAGTTGCCGCTCCACAGCGACCGCTCGATGCCGCCGGCCGCGTTGCTAACCAGCTGCAGCTCGTGCATGAAGGCGTACCCTTCGACCGGCCGAAAGTTCAGACCGACCGTCAGCTTGTCGACGTCGAATTGGTTGCGCGCCGCCTGGTTGGGATCGTTCTGCTCTACGCGCACAACCGCCGTGCACACCGCGTCATTGAGGTCCGCCGGCAGCCGATCCCATAGCCACGGCACCGTAAAGTGCAGGTTGGCCTGGGCGTACCAGCCAAACAGGTCGGTCGGCACCGGTGCCCGCGTGTTGGCAGGGCTGGACAGCGAAAACCCCTGCACGTAACCCGGATCGACCCAGGCGCGCACCAGCTCGCCCTGCAACTCCAGCCGCCCCAGCCGCGCTGTCGCGTCCAGGCCGGCCATGCGCACCATCCGACCCTGGTCGTCGTACTCGCCTCGGTAGCCGCTGGCAGCAACCTCGAACTTGAGCGACGGCGCCCACGCCACCCGGCCGACCAGCGCCTTGTCGTCGTTGTTGTCCTCGCCTTTGCCGCCAATCGCCCCTTTGAAACCCTGGGCTTCGGTGATCTTGGCGTCCAAGCCATTGATGGCATAGATCTCATAACTCAACGAGTGGTCGCCGAGGTCAAACTTGCCGAACACCCCAGCGCCCGATTCGAACCACGTCGACGGCGTGATGGTCGTCAGTGGCAGCGGTCGGTCGGTCAGATCCTGGCTCGGCGCATCGTGGCGCAGGTTGTAGGCGCCAAACGGCACCAGGATCACCCCAGCGCGAAAGTTGAGCCAGTCGGTGGCCTTGAAGTCGGCGACCGCAAACTCCAGCAGCGCCTCGCCGGTGGTTTGCACGCCGTCGCGCTTGGTCGGGCTGCCGCCGAACTCGAACTCCAGCTCGGTCGAAGTGGTGATGCGCGGGTGGATCTGGCTGTAGAAGAACAGCACGTAGCGGTGGTGGTTGAAGTACGAGTCCTGGCCAGCCGCCTTGACGAACTCGACCTCGCCGTAGCCGCCGAGCGTGGTCTTGTTGTGCACGTTGACCAGTTTGTCGGTCAGGTTGTTGAGCAGACTGGTGCGTTCGTACATCGCCTGGCGGGCGGCGTTGTCGTTGGGTGCGCCCAGGCCCGTGGGCGTTGGGTCGTGGGACGCGCGCGCCGGATCGTCGCCTTCCAGCTCCAGCCGCGGACCGTCGGTCGGCGTGGCCGCTGCCGGCAGATCGCCCCAAGCGAACCCGGGAACTGCCAGGGCGAGCCACGCGGCGAGCCACGCCGACCGAATAGGTGTCATCGCAACCCCCTTTGTGCCCGGCCAGCTACTTGCACAACGCCGCCACGTCCAGGCCCCAGATGGCCTTGATGGCGGCAAGGCCGGCGGCGGTGTCGACCTTGGCAGGGTCGTCTTGCTCGACCTTGTCAAGTACCTCCATGTGCTTGGTACCCTTGGCCTTGTCGAATGCCGCCACCCGCGGCTTGACGATCCGCCAGAACGCGCGCGCCTCGGCCAGCTTGACCACCGCCGACTTGCCGGCCGCGATCTCCTGGAATTCGTGGCCCAACGACAGCGCAAACACCTGCTGCATCTTGCCGTCGAGGTCGGCGGCGAGCGCGGTCAGTTCGGCTGGCAGCGTCGTCAGGGCCTCGGCGTTGCCGGCTTTGCCTTCTTTGGCCAGCGCCGCTTCCAAGATCGCCTTGCCGCCCAAAAGCTTGGGCCAGATGTCCTTGGCCAGCGTGGTGCCGCAGTTGGCGTCGCGCTTGGCGACCAGACCGGCGAGGCCGGCTTCGACTTTGCCGTCAAAGCTTTTGCCGTAGGCGGCCATCAGTTCGTCCCAGTCTTTGCGGCTGCCGGAGAAGAAATAGCCGTACCACGCGGCATAGAAGTAGTGCAGCAGCCCCTTTTGGATGAGCTGGCCGTGCCACTGCACACCGCCCACGGCGTCGCTCGCCGCAGTCGTGGTGGCCCCGGCGGCGAGGCTGGCGCAGATCTGGGTGTCGATGAGCGTGCCGAGGTCGGCGCCGGCGTTGTCGGCGTGCTTGTCCTTGCGCTTCTTGACGCTGGTCTGCATGGTTGCGGACTCGACATAGAGGCTGCCGAGCTTGGCCTTGTCGCTGGGCGTGGTTGCCACAGGGCTGTACTTGTCGCAGCCGCCGCCGAACATCGCAGCGTCCAGCTTGGCGTCGCCGACGATGGTCTTGATTGCTTCGTAGGCATAGACCCGCTGCAGGTACGGGTCGGCGTTGGCCTGATCGAAGGGTTTGTACGTGGTTGGCGCGGCTACGCTGGCGCCGTCGGCGGCTGCGCCGTCACCGGTGGTACCAGCGTCAGCGCTGCTGGCGGGGGCGCCATCGGCACAGGCGGCAAGACCGAGCACAACGCCGGCAGCCATCGCGAAACGGGAAATCTTGGACATGGCGAACTCCGTGCGCCCAACAGGCGCGAAAGAACCGCGGATCATTTTTTGACCCGGCAAACGTGACTGACCTCATGGTTGGTGACGCAAATGCGGACAGCCCCAGTCGAATCCGGTTTGCAATCTGCGTCGGCAAAACACTCGAAGTTGCGGAAGGCAGCCTGCTTGACCGATCCGATGCCGGCCGAGCAGATCGGCGCGGTTGGGGCGCCTTGCAAGCACCGCTTGCCTTTTGTCTTGTCGCAACACTGCGAACTTGGGCATTCGTTCTGTTCGACAATGCCATTGTCGTCCTTGTCTTTGAGGCAGCACACGGCGGTGCATTGGTCGCTACCTGCTTGCTGCACGCACACCACGCCGGTTTCCAAGGTCGAACTGACGCCGACGTAGCTGACGGTGCCGTAGTAGGGATCGACCACTTTGCGGCCAGGTTCGCCGCGGTTGGTGTCGAAGTATTCGAAAACGCCAGGCTTTCTAAACGTGTGGCGCCAGTAGGCGAAGCGCTCGACTACCTTTTCGACCTTTTCGGTCGCGATGGGCCCGCCCTCGACCAGGCTGGGCGAGTACAGTTCGTCGTTGCCAAAGCCGGTAACGTTGGCCGGGATGGCGGGCTGCAGGTTGCGCCATTCGACCGTTTCGCCGACGTCGACGACCACACAGGGCTTGTCCAACCCGTCGTTGGTGATCTTGACGACGGCAGCCGGGGTGCCGCCGAACGAGTCCTGGACGTAGGGCGGGGTCTGTTTGGCCGTGCAGCCGAGGACAGATAGTGCGGCGATCCACACCAATTTCATGGGTTGGCTCCGTTGCGGCTGGCCAGTGACAGCACTGCGGGACCTGGCCGGGCAAACAACCGCAAAGCAAGGCCAGGGGCATCCAAGGCGGGCCGGGCTGCAAAACGGGCGACTTCGGCCCAGCCAGCGGGTGCCGTTTGACCTTCGCGGACACTGACCAGCGCCGTCCGCGGCCAGGCGCCGCCGGGGGCAAGCGCCGCCGCAAGGTCTGTTGGGCGGTCCACCCGCAGCGCGCGCACCGTCGGCGCAAGCAGGCGGACCACGCCAACCTCGGAACCACCCGCCAGCGCAAGGTTTTCGGCGGGTCGCGCGGCCAGCCAGGCGGCCAGGGCGGCATCGGGTGCAGGCTTATCGGTCTGGTCGAGACCAGGCGCGACCTGGACCAGCGTCAGCAGCGTGGCCGCGGCGAGCGCGGGCATCGCCGCCCGGCCGGCGTGGACCGCGACGGTGACGATGCAAGCACCCGCGACCAACGCCAGTAGGGGCCACACATGGCGCGGGTGGTCGGGGTTCTGGCCGGCGACGATCCAGATCGCATAGGCGGCCGCGGCGACCCACCACCACTGCGGAACACCGGCCTGGCGAGTGCGGGCCCAGGCTACCAGCGCGGCGAGGCCGACCGCGCCGACGGCAAGCCCGCCCTGACCCGCCACGTGGCTCGCCCACAGGTCCAGGCGCAAGCCGGCGGTGACGGCGGTGTTGCCCCACTGGCCAAAGTGGCCGGCGCCAAACGCGGTCATTTGCTGGGCCAATTGCAGCGGGCCGCCGGCCAGCACCGCCAGCGGCAGCGCCCACGCCGCCACGCCGGCCGCCAGCCACCGCCAGGCCGGCCAGGGCAGCGCCAGCGCGAACACCAGCGCCGCCGGCCACACCGACAGGCGTACGCCCAGCGCGGCGGCAACCGCAAGCGCCGTCGCTTTTGGCCGGTTGGCCGCCAGAAGGCACGCGGCAGTGACCAGGAGGTGGGCCGCCAAGGCGTCTGGCCGCGGCGCCAGATCGCCCAACCACAGCACCGGCAGCGCGGCGTAGGCGACGCCCGCGGTCAGCGCGGCAAGTCGATCGGTGCGTCGCGCCACAGTCCATGCCACCGCGACCGCTGCCACGGCTGCGGCAAGCACGTTCGGCCACGCCAGCGCCGCGGCATCGCCAGCCCCCATCGCTCGCGCGAGCCGCGCCAGTGCCACGTAGACTGGATACCCCGGGGCGTGCGGGCTGTGTCGCGTCAGGTCAAAGCTGTCCAGCGCGCGGGCGAAGTTGGCGCCGTCGTGGTCCCAGGGCGCAGTGGGCAGCCAGGGTGCGCGCGAAACGACCACGGCGGCCGCCAGCGCGAGCAACGCCCACGGCCACCAGCGCGGTCTGCTTTCCGGTGCGCGCGCGGCTGCCGGATCATGCAACGCGGCTGGCTGTTGCGTAGGCTGGGGCTGGGGCGCTGTCTGGGTCACGGCCGGGGCTAGAACTGAAAGTGATAATCACTTTCATTTGCAAGTTTGGCACGGCTGGGCGCAGGGCGTCAATGGACGGGCGCAAAAAACTGCGGGTGGGTATCAGGGCATTGTCACGGGCGGGCATCGGACACGCCAAACGGTAGACGCAAACGCGCTGCCCGGCGGCCAGCACATCGCGCTTCCCCCAAGACCTGACTGCGGCGAACCCCATTTGCCCAATCCCGCAAAACCGCCCACCATCCGCCCGCTTGTCGCTCGTCGGCTCCGCGCCAAACCCCGGCCGCCCGCCGCGCGTCCAACCGGCCCCGGAGGTTGTCATGCACGCCCGTTTTGCCCGTCTGTCCCTGGTTCGCCCGCTGTGGTGGTTGGCGTTGTCCTCGTTTTCCCTGGCCCTGCCTGCCGCAGCTGAACCCGCAGAGGCGTTGCCGACTGCGCTGTGGCAGCTACTCAAGCAAGCCTTTGGCGAGCCGGTGCGCACGGTCGAGCCGGTGTGGCAGCCGGGGTCGGTATCGCTGTCGCACAGCGACCGGACGCTATCGGTGTCGTGGTCGGGCAACCTGCAAGTCGGTGCCGCCGGCGCGGTCGAGGTGCCTCTGGTCGCGGCTGGCGGCGCGGTCACCAGCGTGACCTGGGGCGGCAAGGCGGCCGAGTGGAGCGTGCGCGGCGGCATGGTGGTGCTGCGGCTGGGCGCCGACGACAGCCGCCGCGACAGCGTGGCGATCCAAGCGCAATGGCCGCTGGATCCGCGCACCGGTGGCGCCGTGGTGGTGCCGCTGCCGCCGTGGCCGCGCGGTCAGGTCAGCAGCGACGCCGGCGACCTGGAGGTCTTGGGCGCAGACGACGACACCGCCATCGCGGGCACGCGGGCGCTTTTGGTGCGCAGCCAGCAAAGCCAGGCGCCGCGGGTACGCAAGGCGACCTACAAGGTAGCGGTCGGTGCTGGCGCCGCGGTGGTCGAGCTGCGCGTCGACGTCGAAGCCCGCGGCCAGCGCGGCACCGTCAAGCTGGCCCCGCGCAGCCTGGCGCTGATGGATCTGTCGGTCGACGGTAAGCCCGTGGCCCCGGCCGCCAACGACGACGGCGAAGACGGTGAGGACCACCTGGTCGAGATCGCTGGCAAGGGCATGCGGGTGGTGGTCGCGCGCTTGCAGGTCAAGGTCGAAGGCGACGGCGAAGACCAGGAGCTGGACATCGGCCGGGTGCCAGCGCCGATGACCGAAGTCGAGGTGCGCCTGCCGGGCAAGCGCGGCGTGCGCCTGGACCCCGAAGTGCCGGTGCAGACTCAGGTGCTCGGCGGCCAGTCGGTGGCCCACGCATGGCTGCCGCCGGGTGAAACGCTGCACCTGACCTTTGCGGCGGTCGAAGGCGGCGCAGTCGAGCGCACGGTGCGCCTTAGCGCTGAGACGTGGCAGGTGCTGACGCTCGGCGAGGGCCTGGTGCGCGGCAAGGCCACCATCGACCTGCAGATCGTGCAAGGCAAGGCCACGAGCCTACTGGTGCAGGTGCCGACCGACGCCGTGGTCGCCAACGTCGAAGGCAGCGACATCACCACCTGGGACGTGCTCGCCGCCTCGGGCGACCAGCCGCGGCGCCTCAAGGTGGGCTTTGCCGACGACAAGTCGGGCGGCACCGGCGCCACCACCCGCCAGGTCAAGGTCAGCTTTGAGCTGCCGACCGACAAGACCGCCGGCGGCCAGCTACAGGCCCCGGTGCTGCGGCCGCTGGGCGCGTTTCGCGAAAACGGTGCGGTGGCGTTGCTCGATGGCGACAAGATGGGCTTTGCGCCGATCGAAGGCGCGGCGGGCTGGCTGCGCGCGGGTCTGGAAGCGCTGCCGGCCGGCGTGCGCAAGGACCTGGACGGCCGCGCCGATCAGGTGTGGCGGCACATTGGCGCGCCGCCGGCCCTGCCGACCACGCTGGCGGCGGCCCGGGTGCGGCAGGTGCGCTTGGAGGCCCGCAGCACGGCGCTGGTGCGCGTCGACGAGCGGGCGCTGCGCGACAGCCATGTGGTGGTGGTAGACATCAAAGCGGGCCGCACCGACAAGATCGTGCTCGATCTGCCGGAAAAGGTGGGCGAACCGCGGGTGGTGGCCCCGAGCCTGTCGCGGGTGACCGCCCACGAAGGCGGCAAGCCCGACGCCGGCCGCAAGTGGTGGGAGCTGCGGTTCTCCAGCGCCTTGGAAGGCTCGGTGCAGCTGCAGATCGACCTGGAGATGCTGATCGCCAAGGACGCCAAGACCCTGAATCTGCCCGATATTCGCGTGCAGGGCGCTGAACTGGAGACCGACACCGTGGCGCTGTCGGCCGAGCCGGGTCTGGAACTGGTCCCCAGCGCCAAAGGCGAGACGCGGGTGCTGCCGACCACCGAGCTGCCCGAAGCCGTGGCCCGCCAGGCTGGTCGCGACCTGGTCGCCGGTTTCCGCTCCTTGCGCGGGCCGGTCCAGGTCGAACTGAACGTGCTGCGGCGGGCGACCGTGGCCACGCTCGATGCGTTTGCCAAGTCGGTGTGGGTCGATAGCCACCTGTTGCCCGACGGTCGCATCGCCAGCAAAGCTGTGGTGTTGCTGCAGAGCGCCGGCCGACCGGTCCTGCGCATCGGTCTGCCCAAGGGCGCGGAAGTGCTGGCGCTGACCGTCGACGGCAACAACGTCAAAGCCGTGCGCGACGAAAAGGGTGAACTCGCCGTGCCGCTCGGCGGTGGGGCGCTTTTGCGGGTCGAGGTGCGCTATGAGGTTCGCGGCAGCGAACTGGGGATGCTTGCCAAGGCGACGGTGCTGGCGCCGCGATTCGACGTGCGCCAGGGACCGCTGTATTGGCGATTGCGAGTGCCGGGCGACCGCCACCAGTACGGCGTGACCACCGATCTGCGCAAAGACGAGGGCTACGGGCACGGCGAGCCGCCGCCGCCGGCCAAGGACGACCTGGTGCCGCTGCCGCTGCCGTTTGAGGCGCGCGATTTGTACTTCTCGGCCGCGGTGCGCGATGCCGGGGGCGAGGCCAGTGTTTCGCTGTGGCTGGGCTTGCAACCGCCGGTCGGGCTGGGGTGGCTGCTGGTCGCGGGCGGCATCGGCCTTGCGGTACTGCTGTGGAGGCGGGGCAAGCGCGGCTGGAAGCCATTTGGCCCAGGCGGCGCCGCGCTACTGGTCGGCGTCGGCATCTTGTGGATGGGTGACAGGGTCGGCGACTTGCTGGACCTGGCGGCGGTGGCCGGCGTGGTCGCGGTTGCCGGATTGAGTGCGCTCAAGGCCGTGCGCTGGCTGGGTGGGCGCAAGCCGGCGCAAGCGCGCGCGACCGTGGACGACTTGCGGCCGCCGCCCGCTCCGCCCCCGCCCCCGCCAGCCAAGCCAGCGGACCTGGCCGAAGGCGACCAAGGGGGCGAGTCGTGAAGCGGTGGTTGATTGCGACTGTTGCGTTGCTGGCCTCGGCGACGTGCAGCAAAAGGGAAGCACCGGGTCGATACCTGACCAAGGGCGAAGGGCAGGCCGCGGCAGCCCCAGCGCCGCCACAGGTCTTGGAGGCCATGCAGCAAGCGGGCGGCGAGGGTGAAAGCGGCAATGCCTTGGGCGATTCGGCCGGTTCGGCGGACAAGCCCATGGCGGCGCCTGGCGGCCTCAAGTTGCAAGGTACGGGGTCTGGTGGCGGCGGCGTGGGGACCCACGGGCTTGCGCGCGCGACCCGCAGGCCGGCTCCGGCCAAGGGGCCATCGGCCGCGGGCACCAAGCTGTTTGCCCTTGAAGCCGACGGCGAGCTTGCCGACAAAGATGAGCTGAAGAAAGCCGAGGAGTCCGAGAAGAAAGCCAATCGCGACGACGGCCTGGGCTGGCGCGCCAAGCTCAAAGAAAAAGGCGCGGCGGCCGCCAGCGTGCGCGCGACGGGCGAATCGGCCGCCGTCGGCTCCGTTGAACGCAAGCCCGACGCCCCGCGCAGCGAAACCGTGGCAATGGGCGCACAGGCCAGCGGCAAGGACGGCAAGGCCCTTGAAATGGTCCTGGGCGACGACGCGACCGCCAAGCCCGCCGAACCGGCCAGCCCGCCGCCCGACCACCCCGGCGACGCCTGCACCCGCGACCCGGCCCCACCGCGGCCGCTGCCCAAACGCTGCCACCTGGCCCCCAACTACTTTGCCGGCGCCGCGGCCTGGCAGCGCCGGTTGTCCGCGCTGGCGGAACTGCCCCCCGAGCTTGCGCGACTGGCGGCAAGCACGCCGGGCGGCGCCGACCTGCAACCGCCTGAAACAACAGCGCTGTCGGTCAGCGCCCGTCTGGACCGCGACCACATCGCCGCGCCGGGGCTGGTGTGGCTGCGGATTGCCTTGCGCAGCACCGATCGCTGGGGCATGCGCCGGCCACCGTTTGACCTCGCCGGTGCCGTCGGTCCGCAGCTCGCCAGGCGCGGCGATGATGCTTGCAAGCACCTGGAAGCCATCGCCGGCTACTTGGAGCCGCAGGACCGCCTGACCGTGCTGGTGGGCGCCGGTCAGGACCAGTACGACGGCATCGGGGGCTCGGAGGCCATCCAGCGCGTGCGCGCCTTGTGCAGCAGCGTGCCTGCAATCGGCCAAAGTTCACTTGGCGACCAGCACCGCGCCGCCAGACAACTTTTGGGCGTGCACGCTGCGGCCCAGCATCGGGTGGCGGGCACCCGTGCCGTTGTGTTGGTGGGCGCGGCCAACGACCTGGAAGACGGCGACTTGCAACAGACCGTGACCGAAGCCCTGGCCGAGCCGACGTTGTCGAGCGTGGTGCTGGCGGAACCGACCGCGACCGACACCGCCTGGCGGCTGGCCGAGCTGGGCCACGGCCTGGTTGCGCTTGGCCCGCCGGGCGCTGAAACCGCGGGAGCTCGCTCGCTGTGGCAGGCCTGGGGCCGGGTGGTGGCCCGGTTGGTGCGGGTGGACATTCGGCTTGCTGGGTCTGCCGTGGC
>CAXRHS010000959.1:0-2076 GCA_964230235.1 Myxococcota bacterium | reverse complement strand
CGTGCGCGACGGTGTCAAGTATCCTGCGCACCCGTATGCGGTGCGGCTGATTGCCGAAGTCAACTTTGCGCAACAGCTGCAGTTGTGGCTGAACCCGCCCAAAGTCGACTCGGCGGCGCTGGTTCAACTGCCGGCCGAGCGCACCGCCCGCTTCGTGCGTGCCGGATTGCTGCCCGCGTCGCCGCTATTTCCCGATTACCCGCTTTCGCGCGCTGGCTTGGACGAGCCACCGTTGGCGCTGCAACGCAAGCCTGGCGTCGCGGCCGATGCCCGCCCAAACGTGGTCCTGACCATGGTCGAGAGCCTGAGCCGCACCTTCGTGCACGAGCTATCGGGTCACTACCAGGGCCTGATGCCGCGCACGAGCGCGTTGGCCCGCCGCAACACCGCCATCGACGGCTACCGCAACACCACGGCGCCGACCATCGCCGGTCTCATCTTGACGCTGTGCAGCCTGCATGCACCGAGCCACCCGCGCGACCTGCAACCTGGCCAGCGTATGGACCGCAACACACCGTTCGTGTGCATGCCCGATGTCTTGCGCCAGGCCGGCTACCGCACGGTGTTCGTGCAGACCACGGCGCTGGAAGCGATGGGTATTGAGGCGTTCTTGCGAACCCACGGTTTTGACGAGGTCATCGGTCGGCCGCAAGTGCGCGCCAAGCACCCCGGTCGCGCCGAGGGACCGTTCGGCCCGCACGACGACACGCTGGTCGATGTGGGCATCGAGGTCGTGCGCAAGCTGGAGGCGGAGCGCCAAAAGGACGGCCGCCCGTTCTTGCTGGTGCTGCTGACGATTGACACCCACGAGCCGGGTATGGCGCCGGCGGCCTGTCAGTTGCCAGACGCGGTGCGCGACGCCCCGCCGGAAGCGGGCCCGCGCAAAGTGCTGGCGGCGTTCCATTGCACCGATGACCAGTTGGGCCGGTGGCAGGCGTTCCTGGCCGAGCCGGCGCGGGCGCCCCAGACGCTGTGGATGCTGACGGGCGACCACAGCGTGTTGAACACCTTGAACACCCGGCCGCTTTTCCGCGGTCCCGGCGATGGCATTGCCTGTTCGCCCGGGGTGTGGCTGATTGGCGACCCGCTGCACGAGCTGCCCGCGCGGCCCACCGTGGTGAGCGGCTCGCAGGACGTGGCGCCGACACTGTTGCACCTTTTGGGGCTGCACCGGGGCGAGACCACCATGACGGGGCACAGTGTGTTCGGGCGGCGTCCGCAGTTGCCGTTGATCCTGGGTCGGGTCGGCGGCCGCACCGCGTTTGTGCAATGGCAAACGCATTTCGCTGAACTGTCGACCGAAGATCTGCGCGAGCGTTGCGCGGCCAAGGAGCCGCTGTTGGGCGCCGGCGTGGCCGACCCGCCCGATTTCGACGCCTGCGACTTTGCGGCGTGGCTCAAGTGGCAAGACGGCTTGTGGGACGGCAAGCGGCTGTTTCCGCAGGCGCGGTACAAGGGTGACGTGTTTGCCGACAAGAAGCGGCTTGACGCGGAGGCGACGTTGGATTGGTAGCGTGCGCTTGCCCCCCGGCGGCACTGTGCTGACCGTGGACACCTGGTCCGCCATCACCGGGTTTGGCGACTGGGCGAGGAGCTCTCGGCGCTGGGCCTGGACCGCCATGCTGCGAGTGGGTTGCTCGGCAAGGTCACCGCGGCGTCGATGCCGCGAAAGCTCGACGGCGACCTTGCCCTATCGATGGCCGCTTGCAGCCAAGCGGGCGGGACGGCAGAGACCTGCGAAAAGGTCTTTCAGTCAGCGCTTTTCGAGCCGGCCGATGCCGGTAAAGTGTGCTACTTGGCGGCAGGCTTGGCCGACTTGTTTGCGGCACGTTGGTTGGACCAGCAACTCGCGGCGGCGCGGCTCAACTGCGCAGGACTTTTGAAGTACCCGCAGTTGTTGCAGCGTGGCGATGTCTTTGCCTACCTGATGGGTCAGCCAAATGGCCCGCCATGCGCGATGCCCCTGGTTGACGACCGCTGCAGCCGCAACCCGAAAAGCGACCAGATCGAGGTGCTGGACCAGGGTCTGCCCGCCGGCAAGCCGCGCGTGCAAATCATCAAACACATGCACACGGG
>CAXRHS010000958.1:0-2807 GCA_964230235.1 Myxococcota bacterium | reverse complement strand
GGCTGGTGAACAGCTCGATGAAGGCGCGCGGCCGCTCGCCCGCGCCGGCCGGCACCGCGAGGGCCGCGAGAATCGCGAGCGTCCCTAAGACAGCGCGTAACACCACAAAGCTCCTTCGTCTGGCGGCCCGTTGAACCCTAGTTCGGGCCACAATCAAAGGCCAATCACTCGACGGTGACGGCACTGTCCAGAGCCGCGACGACGACAGGCTTGCTGCTGGCATTGGTGGTGCCGTCGCCGAGCTGGCCGACATGGTTGGCGCCCCAACACGCGACCTTGCCGTCGGCCAGCACCGCACAGCTGTGGCGGTCGCCCGCTCCGACATCGACTGGCTCGCCTGGCAGGGTGACGTCGACGGGCGCGTTGCTGTTCTGGGTGGCGCCGTTGCCGAGTTGGCCGAATTGACCGCCACCCCAGCAGCGCAGCTTGCCGGCCGCGATGGCGCAGGTGTGGAACTGTCCGGCGGCGATGCGCAAAGGCTTGCTTACCATGGGCTTGCACTGGCCCGCGCTGCACGCCTGTCCGGGTCCGCAAGGGGTGGCGTCGGCCACGGGCGTGAGCTGGCACTGGCCATTGACGCAAGCGTCGGTGGTGCACGCGTTGTTGTCGTCGCAAGGGACTGCGCAGACGGGCGGGCCGGTGTCGGCCGGCACATCTGGCGCTGCGTCCTCGACCGTTTCGGCGGCGACTTCGGCTGCAGCATCCTGGGCGGTTTCGGAGCCGGTATCCGGCGCGGGGTCCGCGATGGTTTCTGCGGCAACGTCTTGGGCGACCTCGGCGGGTGCGTCACTGGTGCTGTCCGCGCCTGCGTCCGCAGTGGTCTCTGGACCGGGGTCGGGCACGGAGTCAGGGACAGTGTCGGCGCCCGAATCAGGTGCAGTGTCAGGGGCAGTGTCAGGGGCAGTGTCAGGATCAGGCTCGACCGCTGCGTCCGTGGCCGCGTCGGCTGCCGTATCCACCGGAGCGTCGGCCGCAACCTCGGCAGCCGCGTCCGCCGCAGCATCAGCAGGTTCAACGACATCGACCGGGCCGACGTCGTCGCTGGCATCCGCTGCGACCTCGGCGGCAGTGTCTGGCGGCTGGGTGTCGGCGACATCGTCAACGGCGTCCGTCGCCGCCACGTCCGGTGCGTCGGTCGCCACGGTATCTGCCGCGTCTTCGACGTCGCTGCCTGTCATTGCGTCAGGCGGGTCGGCATCGGCCACGGCGGAATCGGCATCGGTCAGGATCGGCAAGTCGGGCAGCGGTCCCAACTCGGTGACGGTGGGCGCATCGGCATCCTCACCTTCCGCGACCGAGGTGTCGTCGACGTCCAGGGCGTCGGCGACGTCTGCGCTGTCTGGGCCATCCGCGACGTCCTCTGCGTCAGCCGCATCGGCCGCGTCGGCCGCGTCCGTCGCCAGGCTATCCGCGTCTTCGCCGTCGGCGGCGTCAACCGGGACCACATCCAAGGGTGCAACCTCAGTCGCCCCGCCGTCTGCCCCTGAATCGGCCAACGGTTCGCCGTCGGCCAACTGCAACCCGTCAACCGTGCTGTCCGCACCCACGGTATCGGTCAGCGCGCCAGCGGATACCTGCAACTGGTCGTCGTCGCATGCCGTAATCGCCGCCAGCATGCCGAAAATAGCTACCGCGCGCCGCAGGTTATCAAATCCCGCCATGGCCAAGGCCCTCCAGAGGCGGGCAGTCTAGCGGGGGCTTGCGGGCGGGGCAATGGCAAAAAGGTTCGCGGGTTGCAGGGGCGTACCGCTGGCGACCGCGACGCAGAGAAGCGGGCTGAGGGCCTACCGGCTTTGCAGCGACGCACGCGGATTGCGCAGCAGCGCTAGCCCCGTCGCCGTACAGCGGTAGCGTTGCAGCCGGCTGTTCGGTCGGTCGGGCAAGGTGGGCTCGATCAAGCCCGCCGACTTTAGCCGAGCCAATTGCTTGTGCAGTTCACCTGACACAGCGCGATGGCCGATCGCCTCGGCCAGGGCTCGACGGCCGATTTCGCCCTCGCCGACTGCGATCAGGATCCTTGCAGCGAGGGCCGACTCTAGCCGTGACTCTAGCCGTGAATCGTCTTCGTCGGCGGCCAGGCGCGGTGCAGTGACAACCTCGTCCTCTTGTAAGGGAAGGTGGCCAAATGGAAATTCCATGGTTAGCGCGGGCCCGTCGGCGCCCGGCAAAGGGGCTGCGACTCTAGCCGTGTGGCATGCAGCGGACATGCGTTGGTAGCCGCTGCCCCAGGCCTCGACCATGCCGGCGCGAAAAAATGCATTGGCCATGTCGGGGTTGTGCGGCAAGGAGGCGTGTGGAGTGCGCAACGTGTCCGCGGTCCAGCCGTCGGGCAGCACCGCGGTGTTCCAAAGCCGAATGCTGGCGTCGGTCACGCGCAGTTGGATGGGCACGCCACTGCTGTAGTCCTTGTGGGCGACCGCGTTGAGCAACGCCTCGCGCAGCGCGACGAGCGGCACCGGCCACCGCTCCACGCGCTGCAAGCCCTCAAAAGTGACAGCAGCCGCGAGGTATTTGGTGGTCAGCAGCTCAAGGCAGCGGTCCGGTTGCAGAAACACCGGCCCTTCCACGATGTCGTGGTGCACCAGTTCACCTGAGCGATCAAAGCGCCCAATCTTGACGCATGCGCCAGTGACGAACTGCTGCGGGTCAGGGTGAAAAAGCAACACGGCCGCGCGCTTGAGCAGCGCCCGCTCGCGCAGGTGCAACGGTAACCGCCCGACACAGACCGCCCTTGTCGCCGGCGTCGCGGCAGGGCGCGGGGCGACGGCGGCCGACGCCAAGACACCGCGCTCCATTGGCAGGGTGGC
>CAXRHS010000957.1:0-10533 GCA_964230235.1 Myxococcota bacterium | reverse complement strand
ACGGGGTGTCCGGGCGCGAGCTGATTGGGGCGAACTGGTCTGACGGGCGCAGCCAGGGGCTGCCGGACTGCGCTGTCCTGGGGTTGCGCAGGGCCCGCAAAGGCCCTACGCGCAACCCTTTGATCTTACTTCTTCTTGATCGCCGTGCGACGCGGGCCCTTGCGGGTGCGGGCGTTGGTGTGGGTGCGCTGGCCGCGCACGGGCAGGCCCTTGCGGTGGCGCAGCCCACGGTAGCAGCCCAGGTCCATCAACCGCTTGATGTCCATTGCGATCTGACGGCGAAGATCGCCTTCGACCTTGTACTGGTTTTCCAGCACATCGCGGATGCGAACGATGTCGACTTCGGTGAGGTCGTCGGCCTTGCGACCGAGCGGCACCCCGGCCTTGGAACACACTTCGACCGCCACGCGCGGGCCAACGCCGTAGATCGAGCGCAGCGCGATCTCAATGCGCTTGTTGCGGGGCAGGTCCACGCCTGCAATACGTGCCATGATCGTCTCCTACCGGAAAGCCGCGGGCGAATGGCCAGTGGGCCAAATCCCGAAAAAGCGCTATCCCTGCCGCTGCTTGTGCTTGGGGGTTACGCAAATGACGCGCACAATGCCGCGGCGCTTGACGACGCGGCACTGGTCGCAGATTGGTTTGACAGAAGCTCGTACTTTCATCGATTTGCCTTTCGATCTTCGTTCGTGACAGGCGCTTACCTGCCGCGAGGGGGCGGCAGTATACAGCAAACAGCCCCAGGGGGGAAGCCCCACATGCGGGAGACCCTTGCGCGCCGCGCGTTCGGGTCCAATCGCTACTTCGCGCGGTAGGTAATGCGACCCCGCGACAGGTCATACGGGCTAAGCGCCACCTTGACCTTGTCGCCTGGCAAGATGCGAATGAAGTGCATGCGCATCTTGCCCGAAACGTGGGCCAGCACCTTGTGGCCGTTGTCCAGCTGGACGCGGAACATGGCGTTGGGAAGCGGCTCCAAGACCGTCCCTTCTACCTCGATGGCGTCGTCTTTCGACATCCAACTCCTTGCTGCCCGATGTGGCCGGCGATCGCCGCACCGCGGGCGCCGAATTTCCGCGGGAACTGACTAAACGGTGTCCTGGCTGGTGTTGCCGTGCTTGCGCAGCACGCCAACCGCGGCCTTGAGCACGACCTCTGGCGGCTGATTGCCATCGACCTTCTCAATGACCGACCCATAACGCTGTACCAGCGGCGCCGTCTGGGCCGCAAATGCGTCCAGACGTTTGCGGATGGTGGCGTCGTGGTCATCGCTGCGATGCACAAGTCCTGTGCCACAGCGATCGCAACCGCCATCTTTGAGCGGCGGCGCGAATTCGATGTGGTGGACATTGCCGCAGGCCGGGCAGGTTCGCCGGCCACTGAGCCGGCGCACCACGCTTTCGTTGGGCACATCGATGAACACGACCAGATCCGGTGCCAAGCCCTCGGCCGCCAGCGCATCCGCCTGCGGCAGCGTGCGCGGAAAGCCATCGAGCAGAAACCGCGGCGATCCATCGGGATTGCGACAATCGGCCTTCTGCACGCGCTCGGAAATGAGCTTGACCATCACCTCGTCGGGCACCAGCGCGCCGCGATCCATGAAGGTCTTGGCGAGCAGGCCGACTTCGGTCCCAGCCGTCACTGCCGCACGCAGCATATCGCCAGTGGACAGGTGGGTCAGGCCAAAGCGGTCGACCAGACCCTTGGCGACCGTGCCCTTGCCCGCACCGGGCGCGCCGACCAGGATGATCCGATGCGCAACGCGTGTGCTCATGTTGACCTGCTTGCGGCACTACTGCGCCGCACGGCCCGCTGCTTTGCTGGCGCGGCGCTACACGTCATCGTTGCGCCGACCGCGCATGCGCGGGCCTTTCTCGCCGCCGAAACTCTCGTAGGAGCGGCTGATGAGGTGACTCTCGATTTGCTTGGCGGTATCCATGGCGACGCCGACCACGATCAGCAGCGAGGTGCCGCCGTAGTAGAACGGCACGTTGAAATTGGTCTGCAGCAAGGTCGGCAATACGCACACGCAGCTGATGTAGAGCGCTCCGCCGAACGTGATGCGCGAAAGCACCCGATCGATGTACTCGGCCGTGTCCTTGCCGGCGCGCACGCCGACGACGGCACCGCCGCCTTTGCGCAGATTGTCCGCGATGTCGACAGAGTTGAACGTGACCGCCGTGTAGAAGTAGCAGAAGAACACGATGAGTACGACGTACATCGCGTTGTACAGGATGCGACCTGGCGACAAGGCGTTGACGACCCCTACCAGAAAGCTGGCATCGGGAAAGAAGTTGGCCAACGTCGCCGGAAACATCAGGATCGACGAGGCAAAAATCGGCGGAATGACGCCGGCCGAGTTGACCTTGAGCGGCAGATAGCTATTGGCCGCCGCCACGGTCTCGCGGTTGACAGTGCGCTTGGCGTATTGCACCAGAATGCGGCGCTGCGCGCTCTCAAAGTAGACGATGATCGCAATGACCCCAACCACCAGTACGCCGATCAAGACCAGCACCGGCACGGGAATCTGACCGTTGGTCACCAGCTCCCAGGTCTGTTTGATGGCGCTCGGCAAACCCGCAACGATGCCGGCGTAGATGACCAGCGAGATGCCGTTGCCGATGCCACGCTCGGTGATCTGCTCGCCCAGCCACATGATGAACGTGGTGCCAGCCGTCAGCGAAAGCACGCACAGGGCCCGGAAGCCCCAACCGGCGTTCTGAACCACACCGCCCAGCGCAGCAGAGTTCATGCCTTCCAGCCAGATCGCGAGCGCGGTGCCCTGGATGATCGACAGCACGACGCAGCCGTAGCGGGTCCACTGGTTGATCTTGCGCCGGCCCGCCTCGCCTTCCTTGTTCAAACGCTCGACCGCTGGCACGACCACCGTCAGCAGCTGCAAGATGATGCTGGCCGAGATGTACGGCATGATGCCGAGCGCGAAGATCGACACTTGCTGCAGCGCACCACCCGAGAACAGGTCGATGAGGCCCATCAGGCCGCCGCCCTGGCTGTTCATGTAGTCGGCCATGACGTGGCGATCCACGCCCGGCACGGTCACGAACACCCCGATGCGGTAGATCGCCAACATCGCCAGCGAAAACAGCACCCGGTTCTTCAACTCGGGGACTTTGGCGATGTTCTGCAGTACGTTGGCCACGGACGACCTCTTGCGGTGATGCGGTGAGCAGCGCGCGCAGGCGGGGCGGTTGGCCCGGCGGCGCGGGAATGGCGGCTACGCGCCGGTCGTTTGGCAGGTGCCGCCGGCCTGGCCGATCTTGGTCTGCGCCGCTTCGCTGAAGCGGTCAGCGACGACGGTCAGGGCGCGGTCCAACTCGCCACCGCCCAGGATCTTGATGCCGTCCCAGTTGCCGTTGACCAGGCGAACGGCGCGCAGCGCCATCTCGTCGACACGGCTGCCTGGCTCGAAAATGGCCAGATCGCCGACGTTGACGGGGGCAAAGCGCGTGCGGAACAGGTTGGTAAACCCGATCTTGGGCAGGCGCCGCTGGATCGGCATCTGGCCACCCTCAAACGAGTTGCCGACATCGGGCGACTTGCGGGCCAGCTGACCTTTGTGGCCCTTGCCAGCGGTCTTGCCCAAGCCTGAACCGATACCGCGGCCAAGGCGGCGGGTCTGCACGTTCGCGCCGCGCGGCGCCTGGAGATTGCTGAGTTCCTTCATGGTTTCCACTGCTTACTGTCGCCCGGTTGGCGACGGAGGGTCTGGCGCTGGCCGAGCGTCTCGGCGAGAACTGCGACGGGTCAAATCCAGATTCAGCCCATCACACCGGTCATCGGTGGTGTCCGTGCCTGCGAACCAGGTCGGCCGTGATCGCCAGATGATTCCGTAGCACACGGAATCGACTGGCATTTTGCACCCAGGCCGCTCAGGCGGCTGGAGGCGGGGCCGCAATTATAGGCCGCAAGCATCGACCGGACAAGGGCCGAGGCAAACGCAGGGCTAGCCGCGGAGTTCCTCGACGGCCTTGCCGAGGCGACCGGCCACTTCTTCGACCGTTCGCAGTTGCCGCAGCGCTGCCACCGTGGCGCGAACCACGTTGTGCGGATTGTTGCTGCCGATGCACTTGGTCACGACGTCGCGGACGCCGGCCTGTTCCAGCACGGCGCGCACTGCACCACCGGCGATGACGCCTGTACCTTTGCCGGCCGGCTTGAGCAGCACCTGCCCAGCGCCGTAGTGGCCGATGACGTCGTGCGGGATGGAGCCCTTGACCAGCGGCACCTGAAACATCTGCTTCTTGGCCTGGTCGGTGCCCTTGCGGATGGCTTCCGGCACTTCGCTCGCCTTGCCCATGCCCACGCCGACCGAGCCCTTGCCGTCGCCGACGACAATCAGTGCGGAGAAGCTGAAGCGGCGACCACCCTTGACGACCTTGGCCGTACGGTTGATGGCAACGGTCGCGCTGCCAAACTCGTCTTTCTCGGCTGGCTGAGCGTCGTTGCGACGGGGCTGGCGCGGCTCGCGGTTGTTGCGATTCTCTTTGGTTGGTTCCGACATGGTCTATTGCTCCTGGGTCGCGCCGGCGGTTGAACCGGTGTGGCCTTCCTTGCTCAGCAGACCCATTTCGTGGGCGGCCTTGGAGGTTGCGGCGATGCGGCCGGTGTAGTGGAAGCCGTTGCGGTCGAACACGAGCTTGGTCACGCCCTTGGCCAGAGCGCGCTCGGCGCACAACCGCCCGACCGCTTCCGCGACCGCAGTCTTGTTGCCGTCCAGCGCGCGCAGGGCCGGCTCGACTGAGCTCGCGGCGGCCAGCGTGGTGCCGGTCTCGTCGTCGATGACCTGAGCGTAGATGTGCTTTGCCGAGCGGAACACGCACATGCGCGGCCGTTCAGCGGTGCCCTTGAGACCAAAGCGCATGCGAACCTTGCGCTGTTCGCGTGCATCGGCGTAGCGTTTGATGGACATCGGTTCCTTCCTTCGTCAGTCGGCAGGCGAGTTGGTTGCTGCAGACCGCGTACTTGACCTTCTTGCGCCGGCCCACCGCTGTGGCGGCCTGCAGCGCGGGGGCGGAATCCCACGCCGGATCGCAGTGATCGCGCTCGAACCGCGCAGCCTCTGACCAGGCAGAGCCGCATGAACCCGCCGGAACTACTTCTTCTTGGCGCCCTTGCCACCCGACTTGCCCGCCTTCTGGCGGACTTTCTCGTCGCTGTAGCGGATGCCTTTGCCTTTGTACGGCTCAGGCGCACGCAGCGCGCGCAGGTTGGCCGCCGTTTGGCCCAGCAGCTCTTTGTCGGTCGAGGTCAACTCGACGTGCGCCTGCTTGTCGAGCTTGCACTCGACACCTTTGGGAAGGACAAAGTTGATGGGGTGCGAGTACCCGACCGACAACTTGAGTGCCTGGCCGATCTGCTCAACCTTGAAGCCGACGCCCAAAATATCGAGTTCCTTTTTGTAGCCCACGGTGACGCCCTGGACCATGTTGCGCAGCAGATTGCGGCCCAGACCGTGCAGCGCCTTGCCGCTGCGGGTATTGTCGACCGGGTGCACCAGGATCTGGTTCGCCTGCTGCTCAAAGGTTACGCCCTTGAAGGTGCGCACCAGCGTGCCCAGCGGGCCTTTGACCGTTACGACATCGCCGGCCACCGTCACTGTCACTTTAGGGGGCAGCGCGACGGGCGCCTTGCCGACGCGGGACACCACAAATTTGGTTTGGCCTTCGCTACTCATCCTTGCTCCTGGCCCCTGTGGTCCTGTGGCCCGAAGTCGGGCGACGGAGTCGGCTGGCCTTGGTCGCGCCTGCGCGCGTTGGGTTCTGTGTTGTGGCGACGCCAGTCTACCACACCGTGCAAAGCAACTCGCCGCCCACGTTGAGCTTGCGCGCCTTGGCGCCGGTCATCACGCCGGACGACGTCGACAGGATGGCGATGCCCAGGCCGTTCTTGACCTTGGGGATTTCGGCAACCTGCACGTACTTGCGCTGGCCCGGGCGCGACACGCGGCGCAGGCCGCTGATCGCGTTTGACTTGTCGGCGCAGTAGCGCAGCGTCAGCACCAGTTTGGACTGGGCCTCTTCGCCAATGTCTTCCGCAAACTCGGCGACATAGCCTTCTTCTTGCAGGATACCTGCAATGGCCTTGACCGTGTTCGAAGTCGGCACCGCCACGCTCTGGTGGCGTGCGAGGATGGCGTTGCGAACGCGGGTTAGGAAGTCTGCAATCGGGTCACTGGTGGGCATGTCACACCTTCTCGGTCGAAGTCGAGGTCGAAATCGGGGTCAACTATCGGGGCGCGGCGTCAGGTCAGCTGGCCTAAGGCAGCGGCTGAGCGTCAGTTTGCGGGTCTGGCTTACCAAGACGCCTTGGTCACACCTGGCAACTCGCCGCGCACGGCCAGCTGGCGAAAACAAATACGGCAGAGCGCGAACTTGCGCATGAACGCCTTGGGACGGCCGCAGCGGTTGCAGCGGCTGTGCTGGCGCACCGTGAACTTGGGCTTGCGCGTGGCGGCGATGATTTTGCTGGTCTTGGCCATGATTTTGTTCTCTCGCGAAGTGAAGCGGGTGGAGGCTGGCGTGGCCTATTTGCGGAAGGGCACGCCAAGCGCCGCCAGCAGGGCCTTGCTCTGGGCGTCGTCGGTCGCGGTGGTGACCATGGTGATGTTCATGCCCCGGACCTTGTCGACCTGGTCGTAGTTGATCTCGGGGAAGATGATCTGCTCTTTGAGCCCCATCGTGAAGTTGCCGCGCCCGTCAAAGCCTTTGGGGCTGACGCCGCGGAAGTCACGCACGCGAGGCAGTGCGATCGTCACCAGCCGGTCGAGGAATTCCCACATCCGGTCGCGGCGCAGGGTCACTTTGGCGCCGATGGCCTGATTTTCGCGCAGCTTGAAATTTGCGATCGACTTGCGCGACCGGGTCACGATCGGCTTCTGGCCCGAGAGCAGCGTCAGCTGCTCGACCGCCTTGTCGATGACCTTGGGGTTCTGGGTCGCTTCACCCAGACCGAAGTTGATGACGATCTTCTGCAGACGCGGCACCTGCATCGGGTTCTTGAGTCCAAACTCCGCGGTCAGCTTGGCGATGACCTCGGCCTTGTACTTGTCTTGGAGACGGGCTGCCATGAACTACCTGCCTTTTGCGGCTTGCTTTCGCTCCAGCCTGCGCCGCAATCCTTTTGCGGCGACTGACGCGCTGGGCGAACTCCCTGATTAACCGACGGGGTCGAGAACCTCGCCGGTCTTGTGTACGACGCGAACCTTCTTGGGGCCGCTCGCAGTCTCAACGGTCTGGAAGCCGACCCGCACCGGCTTGCCCGTGGTCGGGCTGACCAGGGCGACATTGCTGATGTGGATGGGGGCCTCGCGGTCCTGGATGCCGCCTTGCTCACCTTCGCGGCGCGCTTTGACGTGCTTCTTGACCTTGTTCCAGCCCTCGACAATCACGGCCTCGCCGTCGCGGGCCATGCGCAGCACTTTGCCGCTTTGGCCCTTGTCCTTGCCGGCCAGGATCGCCACCGTGTCACCCTTGCGAATCTTGCGCATCTGCTGCCTCGCGAATTGCTCTGCTGTGCGTCGCCGTAGCGGCCCGACGGCCGACTACAGGACCTCTGGGGCCAACGACACGATCTTGGTGAACTTCTTGGCGCGCAATTCGCGGGCCACGGGTCCAAAGATGCGGGTGCCGACTGGCTCCTTCTGGTTGTTGATGACCACGGCCGCATTGCCGTCGAACTTGATGTAGCTGCCGTCCTCGCGGCCCACTTCCTTGGTGGTGCGGACGATGACGGCTTTGACGACGTCGCCCTTCTTGACCTTGGACTTGGGCAGCGCCTCGCGCACCGAGCACACGATGATGTCACCGAGCGACGCGTACTTGCGCTTGCTGCCGCCGAGCACCTTGATGCAGCGCAGCTGCTTGGCGCCCGAATTGTCCGCGACCGTGAGGTAAGTCTCTTGCTGAATCATGGCCGTCTCCTTGCCGGTATGCGAACCAGTCGCCTATCGGCGGCGGGCCCCGCGGGCGCGGGGCACAGTGGCGGCAACCCGCTCGCGGGCGCCCCAGTGCTGGGTCGGTGCCGTCCGCGGACGGACGCGCACCGAGCGCGGACTAATCTTCTTTCTTGCGCAGCGTGGACTTGTAGACCCAGCGCTTGTGCTTGGACAGCGGCCGGCATTCTTCGATGACCACCTGGTCGCCCACCGCGCACACGCCGGCCTCGTCATGGGCCATGTAGCGCGCCCGGCGGCGCACATACTTGCGGTACTTGGCGTGCAGGAACACGCGGGTCACGGAGACGACGGCGGTCTTCTCCATCTTGGTCGACACCACGATGCCGGTCATGCGCCGGCGGTGGCGGTCGAGGTGGCCGCCCTCTTGCTGGGCGACCTCGGTCTGGTTGTCTGCGGTCTCGCTCATCGGGTGCTCCGTTCGATCCGGCCTGCGCCACCTTGGGTGGCAGGCGCTAGCCCTGGATGCCCAGTTCGATTTCGCGCAGGCGGGTTGCCACGCGCGCCAACTCACGCCGCGTGGTGCGCAGCTGGATCGGGCTCGACAGTTGTTTGGTGTGGTGCTGGAAGCGCAAGCGGAAAAGCTCGTCGCGCAATTCAGACTCGCGCTTCTGCAGTTCCGCCTGGGTCAGTTCGGCAATGACGTTCTTTTTCACAGGATTTCTCCCCGGCACACGACCTTGCACTTGATCGGCAGCTTGTGGCCTGCGTCGGCCAGGGCGCCCATGGCGACCGCGGCTTCGTCGGATTGGATTTCGTACATCATGGTTCCAGGCTGGACCACGGCGACCCAGTGGTCCGGTGGGCCCTTGCCTTTGCCCATGCGTGTTTCCAGGGGCTTCTTGGTCACCGGCTTCTGCGGGAAGATCCGGATCCACACGCGCGCATCGCGCTTCATTTTGCGCGTCATCGAGATACGCGCAGCCTCAATCTGGCGGCTGGTCAGCCATCCGCACTCCAGGGCCATCAGCCCGAAGTTGCCGAACGACACCTCGCTACCGGTGTGGGCGAAGCCGCGGGTGTCGCCCTTCATGACTTTGCGCCATTTGACGCGTTTGGGAGCCAGCATGGCTGAACCTCTCGAAACTGGACGGCTGCGCGAGGTGCGCGGTGCCGCGTGTGGGTGCTATTGGGCCCGGGGCTGCAAGTGCTGACCGCGCTCCGTCAAAATATCGCCGTGGTAGATCCAGGTCTTGACGCCGATGATGCCATAGGTCGTCTTGGCGAGCGCCTCGCCATACTGGATGTCTGCGCGCAGCGTGTGCAGGGGCACGCGGCCTTCGCGATACCACTCGTAGCGCCCCATTTCAGCGCCGCCCAAGCGGCCCGAGCAGGCGACCCGAATGCCCTTGATGCCAAACTTCTGGGCCGACTGCATCGCCTTGCGCATGGCGCGGCGGAACGCGACGCGACGCTCGAGCTGGGTGGCGATGTTCTCAGCCACCAGCTGCGCGTCGGTCTCCGCGCGGCGCACTTCGTGAATGGTCAGCACCACTTCGCCCTTGGCGAGCTTCTGCAGCTGGGCCTTGAGCTTCTCGTGCTCCTTGCCCTTGGGTCCGATGAGCACGCCCGGCCGCGCGGTGTGCACGCCCACGCGAATCTGGCGGGCCCGGCGCTCGACATCGACCTTGGCGATGCCGGCGTGGTTCATTTTCTCCTTGATCGTCTTGCGGATCGCCAGGTCTTCGTGCAGCCACACCTTGTAGTTCTTCTCTTCGAACCACTTGGAGTTCCAGCTACGAATCACGCCCAGGCGCAGTCCATTCGGATGGCTTTTTTGTCCCACGGTTGCCTCTCTTGGTCGCTTGCGAAACGGTTGCGCGGCTGCTGCGGCCTACTGCGCCAGACCCAATTGCAGGGTGACATGGCTGGTTTTCTTGAGGATGCGCGTCGCGCGGCCCTGGGCACGCGGCGTCCAACGCTTCATCATCTCGGCCTGGTCGACAAAGATGGTCTGCACAATCAGGTCGTCGACGTCGACGCCATGCAGCGAACGGGCGTTGGCAACCGCGCTGAACAGCAGCTTGCGCAGCGGTTCTGCAGCGGCCTTGGGCGTAAACTGCAGCAGGTTCAGGGCCTCTTCCACGCCCTTGCCGCGAATGCGGTCGGCAACGACGCGCACTTTGCGTGGAGCGATGTGCAAGCCTTTGAGCTTGACGGCGGTGTACGCATCGGGACCGGCCGCGGCGTTGCCGTTGTCGTCGTCCGTGGTGACGCCTTGTGGGCTGTCGTACTGCTGGGTGTCGTCCATGACTGTCTCCCAAATGCCGCGCGCAGGCGGCTTGCCGGTCGCCGGTGCTGGCGCCGGCTACTTCTTCTTGACCTTCTTGTCGGCGCTGTGGCCGAAGAAGGTGCGCGTGGGGGCGAACTCGCCCATCTTGTGGCCAACCATGTTCTCGGTCACGAACACCGGCACGAACTTCTTGCCGTTGTGGACCATGAAGTTGAGGCCCACGAAATCGGGGTAGATCGTCGAGCGCCGCGACCAGGTCTTGATCGGCCGCTTGTTGTTGGTGCGGTTGGCGTCTTCGACCTTGGCCTTGAGGTGGCCATCGACAAAC
>CAXRHS010000956.1:0-2609 GCA_964230235.1 Myxococcota bacterium | reverse complement strand
TCAACTGCTTACCCAACCGCTTCGGCGCCACCGCCAGGTAGCTCTCGCGCACCCAACCCGCCAGCATCGCCAGAGGCGGTTCTTCACCACCCGCAAACCGACCGCTAACCCAGCCTGCCTTGCCCAGCCCATAGCCCGTCGGCGTGCAGCCCGGAAGCATCAAGGCAAACGCGTTGCTGTCCGGCAGTTTGGTGCCAACGCCCAGGTTGCCATCGGCGTCTTGTAAGAACAGGAAAATCTTGCCGCGCACTTTGTAGACACGGTCGCCCCACGGAAAGTCCTCATATGCTTCCGGGTACGCCAAGGCCAATTCGCGCAACGCCAGCGCCGTCGGGTGGGTCAGGTCTGGGGGCAAGGCGTCCTCCTCTGTCGACTGCGGCCAGGCGCGGTTGTTTGCGCTGTCATGGCGTTGCGCCAGAAACAGCACCTGCTGCTTCAGGCTGGGGCGAACCGACAAAGCCGCGCACCCGCTCGGTGTTCTTGCACCACCAGGCAAACCGCCACACCAGGGCGACCGCGACGACCCCCAGCGCGAGCGACAGGCCCCACCACAGCCGGTCCGCGTGCTGGCCAAGCACGAACACCGACACGTACCCAAGCGGCATGCCGAGCAGCGCAAAACCGAGCACGTTGAACACCACCGGCAACCGGGTGTCGTCCAGGCCGCGCAGGACGCCGAAACCAATCGCCTGAATCCCATCGGCCAACTGGAAAGCGGCGCCGATCGCCAGGAAGTGGGCCGCCAGCGCGAGCACGGCGACCGGCGCCTCGGGCAGGTACGCATGGGCAATCCAGTCGCGCCCCCACAGCATCGCGATTCCCGAGACCACCGCATACGCCGTGCCCATGCCAAACGCCACCCAACCTGCGCGACGAATACCGCCGGCGTCGCCGCGACCGACCGCATGACCCGTGCGCATTGCTGCCGCTGTGCCCAGCGAGAACGGGATTTGGAACGCAATCGCCGCGGTCGACAGCGCCACCTCGTGCGCAGCCAGGGTGTCGGCGCCCAGCAGGCCCATCCACAGCGTAGTGAGCACGAAACCGGTCACCTCCAGGCCGTATTGCAGCGCCAGTGGCAGGCCGGAGCGCAGAATCGGCAGCATCTCGCCCAGGTGCGGCCGGTGCCAGTGCGCGCGCACATGCCGGAATCCTGGCGCTAGTTCGATCCACGCCAAAAGCGCGACTGCCATGCCGAGCCGGCACACCACGGTCGCCCATGCCAATCGGCGCAGGCCGTCGGCCGGGTCATCTGCCGGAGCAAGCGCCCACACAAATGCAATGGCCGCGTGCACGACGTTGCCTGCCACCGCCACCACCATCACAGCGCGGGTCTGGCCGGCCGCCGACGCGAAGCTGCGGCCCATCGCGTACACCATGGCAGGTGCCATGCCCAATGCCGCAATGTCGAGGTAGGCGCGCGTGTCTGCGACCAGCGCCGCCTCCTGGCCCATCGCCACCAGCAACCACGGCGCAGCCCACAGCCCCAAGGTAATGACCAACGCGGCAAACAGCGCCAGCCACAAGCCCTGCCGAAACAGCCGGCCGGCGCGATCGTACTCGCCGGCACCCATGGCCCGCGCGATGTGCGGATCGGCACCCGCCATCAGCCCAAATGCGGTGATGATGGCAAACACGAACACGGTGGCGCCCAGCGCCTGCGCCGCCAGCATCCGCACGCCAAGTCGACCGGCGACCAGCGTGCCGACCACGCCCATGGCCATCTGGGCCAACTGCGCGACGACCAGCGGACCGGCCAGGCGCAACAGCATGCGCACTTCGCCCGGCCAGTCGCGGCTGTCCGGCCGGCCGTGCGGCGCGGCAACGTTCACGGGGTCTCGCTGTGCGCAGCCAAGGCTCGCCGCACCACATCGGCGCGGTCGACCCCAAACTCCAGCCAACGGGCGCGCAGCTCGGCCAGACGGTCAGCCGTGAGGTCACCTGTGAGCCCAAGCGCGGCCAGTTCGCGACGGCGCCGCGGAACCAGATCGGCAAGCGTCAGCGCGAGCGCGACCGAGAGGTTGAAGCTCTGCACCATGCCATACATGGGCACGATGTAGCGGCGATCGGCCAGCTGGCGCATGCGGTCGCTGATCCCAAATTTGGCGTTGCCGATGACCACCGCGACCTTGGGGCCCAACGGCAGGTCCGCGAGCGCGCAATCGGCCTGCAAGTCGCTGACCCACAACTCGTAGCCCTGGTCCTTGAGCGCGGCGACCCCGGCCTCGGTGCTGTCGTGGTGGTGGAAGGTCAGCCACTGGTCGGCGGCCTTGGCGACGGTGCTCGACAGGCGCAGGGCGTTCTTGTTGAGCACCCAGTGCAGGTCTTGCAGGCCGAGCGCCTCGCAGGTGCGGGCGCAAGCAGCGACGTTGTGCGGGTCGAACACGTCTTCGCAGACCACGGTCAGCGACGCGAGGCGGTGGGCCAGGACGCGGTCGATGCGCGCAATGCGCTCTGGAGAGACGAACTGTTCCAAGGGGTCGGCGTAGACGGGCACGGTCGGCAACTGGCCGCGATGGGCGCGGAAGGGTCGGCGTTGTGCCGGTTTTTGGGGCTGGGCGCAAGGTCGCGCGCATCACCCCCCAGGGCGATCGCAAAGTCCGGGGGCC
>CAXRHS010000955.1:0-3995 GCA_964230235.1 Myxococcota bacterium | reverse complement strand
CTTGTCCACCGGCTTGCAGATGTTGGTCGGGCCCTTGCACGCGTTCGCTGTACACACATCGCCATCGGTGCACGGAATGCCGTCGTCACAGGTGGCGCCGTCTTTTTGCGGCGTAAACGTGCACAGCGCTTGACTGCCGTTGATGATGCAGGCGTCGGCCGTGCACGGGTTCTTGTCGTCACAGGCTGGCGTCGTGCCCCCACATTTGCCTGCCTTGCACACATCGGCGCTCTGGCAGGGGTTGTTGTCGTTGCAGCTCACGCCGTCGGCCGCGCTGCCGGTGCCCACGCAAGCGCCGGCCTGACAGTTGTCGCCGGTGGTGCACAGGTTGTTGTCGGTGCACACGGTCTTGTCAGCCTTGGGCTGGCCGCCGGTGCACTTGCCGGTCTTGCACCCTTCAGCGGTGGTGCAGTCGTTGTCGTCGCTGCAGATGGCGCCGTCGGCCATCGTTACGGCGGTGCAGTCGCCGCTCGCCGGGACGCAGCTGTCGGTCGTGCAGGTGTTGCCGTCGTTGCAGACCTTGGCCGCCCCGACGCAGGCGAAGTTGGTGCACTTGTCGGCCAGCGTACAGGCGTTGCCGTCGTTGCAGGGGTCGGTGTTGCTGGCGTTGACACAGCTGCCCAAGGTGACCGTGCAGGTGTCGGTCGTGCACGGGTTGCTGTCGTTGCAGTCGGCGTTGGTCTTGCAGCTGGCGTCGCCGATGGTCAGGTTCTCGATGAAGGCGCCGACAGTGGCGTTGCTGATGCAGTTGTTCGCCGCGAACGAGAACTGCACCCGGAAGCGCTGGCCGATGAACTTGCTCGCGTCCAGCTGCACCACTTTCCAGTAGTTGGCGCTGTCGTAGGTGGCGGTAATGGCGGTGGCCGTCGAGTTGACCGGCAACAGCGCCACGTCCAGGTTGTCAAAGGTGTTGTTCTCCCAGGTGCCGCTGTACTGGAACTTGACGTGCAGCTTGGTGCCCGTATAGCCCGTGGCGTCAATGACCGGCGACAGCGCCTTGCCGCCGACCTTGGTCGCCCCGGTCGGACACTGGAAGTCGACGTCGTTGTTGAAGTTCAGCGAGCAGTCGGGCGACAGGAAGCCCGGCGGGTTGGGCTTGTCGTCGACTTTCCACGCCGGACCCGGCTGCGGCGGGTCATTGAGGATGAGCCACGAAGTCATCGGATCGGTGCACTTGAAGTCGTTTGCGTAGGGCGCTTTGACCTCGGAGCAGCCGTTGGTGTAGGTGAACTTGCAGCCCACCTTGGGGTCGCAGCTGTCGGCAGTGCACTTGTCGCCGTCGTCACAAGAGATCGGCTGGCTGCCTTTGCAGGCGCCGGTCTGGCAAACGCTGGCCTGGGTACACACGTCGCCGTCGTCGCACAGGTTGACGTCGAGCGGTGTCGACACGCACTTGGTCTTGTCGCACTTTTCGACCGTGCACATGTCGGCGTCCGGCGGGCATTCGCTGTCGGCCATGCAGCCCGGGGTGTTGACGAACGTCACGTCATCGACAAACCAACCCGCGCCACTGTTCGAGATCGAGTCGATGCTATCGAACCGGAACCGAACTTTGACCGTCTTGCCGGCAAATGCGCCGAGCGAGATTGCGGCAGGCTGGTACCAGGTCTTGGTCGTGGTATCGATCAACTGCACCGAAAGCGCGGTGGTGGCGAAATCGTCGACCGAGACTTCGACGAATTTGCGGTCGTAACTGGGCCCGACTTCGGTGTCCACGTAGGTCCAGTACCTCAGCACCTGGCTGGGGCCCACCGTTACCGGCGGCGAAACCGCCGATCCCGCGACCTGGCCGGCAAAATCCTTGCCGTTGTTGAAGTTCAGCGAGCAGCTCGGGCTTTTGGGCGCCGGCGGGTTGGGCGTGGCGTCAAAAGCCCACACGCTGCCGTTGGACGGCGCGCTCATGGTCCAACCGGCGGTGTTGCAGTCCATCGGCCAGGTAGCGGCCACAACGCACGTGCTCGCGGCGGCCTTGCAGGCACCCGCCGTGCACACCTCGTTGATGGTGCAAACGTCGCCGTCGCTGCACGGCGCGTTGTCTGCCACGGCCACGTTGGCACAGATCTTTCCGCCTGGGCCGTTCTGGGTGCAGGTATCCAGCGTGCACGGGTTGTTGTCATTGCACGCATTGCCGCCCTGGCACTTGCCCGACAGGCACTTGGGATTTGCGGCGATGCAGCCGTCTGTGGTCGAGCACGCGGTGCCATCGGCTGCCGCCATCTTGGGCGTGCACTTGCCGGCCTTGCAGGCATCGCCAACCGAGCAGGCGTCGCTGTCACTGCAGCTGGTATTGTCCGCAACCGGCAGGCCGGTGCACTTGCCGCTGGCGCAGGTGTCGTTGTTGGTGCAGGCGTTGCCGTCGCTGCACAGCGCCGCGTCGGTCAGGGCCGTGAACACGCAGCCCACCGCCGGGTTGCAACTGTCGCTGGTGCAGGCCTCGTTGTCGTTGCAGACCTTGGAGGGGCCGCCGGCGCAGGCGCCTGCCTTGCAGGTGTCCGTCAGCGTGCAGGGGTTGCCATCTTCGCACGGGGTGCCGACCAGCGGCGAATAGGTGCACTTGCCGCTGGCGCAGGTGTCCTTGGTGCAGGCGTCGCCGTCGCCGCAATTGGCGTCGTTGGCGCAACTGAGCGCGACATCGGTCCAAATCGACAGGTCGTCGACGAACCAGCCCGCGCCGCTGTTGACGTTGCAGTTGACCGAGTCGAAGCGGAAACGGACCTTGATTTCCTTGCCTGCCAGCGGGGTCAAGTCGACCGCGACCTGCTTCCACTGGGTGTTGGTGCTGTCGTTGTCGAGCAACAGCGACACCGGCACCGTCTTGAAGTCGTCGGCGCTCGCTTCGATCCAGCGCAGGTCGGCGGCGTCGGGGCTACCCGTGCCGGCCCACGACCAGACCTTGAGCAGCGCGGTCTTGGCGCCGAGCAGGCTGTAGGTCTTGGCGGACACCGCGCTGCCGTCGACCTTGGTCGCACCGGTCGGACACGCGAAACTCTGGCCGTTGTTGAAGTTGAGCGAGCAGGCCGGCGAGAAGTAGCCGGGGTTGGCGGCCGTGCCGTCGATGGCCCACTGCACAGGGGTCGGATCGGCCGCGGGTGGCACCACCCAGCCACCCTTGCCACAGTCGAACTTGTCGGTTGCCGCGTTGCTGCACGGCCCGGCGGTGCCGACGCATTTTCCCGCCTTGCACGCGTCTGCCGCGGTGCACGGGTCGTTGTCGCTGCACGCGGCGTTGTCGGCGGCCGGGGCGTTGGTGCAGGTGCCCGAAATGGCGCAGCTGTCGGTCGTGCACGGGTTGCCGTCGTCGCACTTGGCGCGACCCACGCACTTGCCGCCCTTGCAGTTGTCGTCAATCGTGCAGTTGTCGCCGTCACCGCAGCTAAAGCCTTCGTCGGCGTTGGCGTACTTGCAGCCGGCGACCGGATCGCAGCTGTCAATGGTGCAGGCGGCGTTGTCGTTGCAGTTGGTTGCGGTGGGTCCGAGACAGCCGCCGGCACCGTTGCACACGTCGCCGGTCGTGCACTTGTTGCCGTCGTCGCACGGCAGCTTGTTGAAGGGGAACTGGCAGGCGCCATCGACGCACTTGTCGTCGGTGCAGGCATTGCCATCGCCGCAATCGCCGTCGCCGGCGCAGGCTTTGGCCTTGTCGGTGATGAGCACCAGGTCGTCTACGAACCAGCCGACGCCGGTATTGGTGACGCAGTTCAGCGAATCGAAACGGAAGCGCACCTTGACGGTCTTGCCGGCAAGCGGCGACAGGTCCATGGCCAACAGCTTCCAGCCGCCGAGCGCGGTCGAGCTGTTGTCGAGTTTCCAGCTGAGCAGGATGGTCTTGAAATCGTCTCCGCTGACCTCGACCCAGCGCTGGTCGGTGTAGTTGTCGGTGCTGACGCCCGCCCAGCTCCAGAACTTGAGCACCGCTTGCTTGCCGCCCGACAGGTCGAGCACGGTGCCAAGGGTTGCCGCGCCAGATCGGAAGAGCGTCGTGTAGGGAACGAGTG
>CAXRHS010000954.1:0-2123 GCA_964230235.1 Myxococcota bacterium | reverse complement strand
CCACCCCAGAAACGGGTCTGCAGTGGGACCACATCCACAAGGCGCAATGGGCCTACGTCTACAAGACAGCGGCCGTGCCCGGCGATGTGACCCTGACCAGCGCGCTCGAGGCCGGCAAGTCGTGGACCGTGCGGCTGGTCGACGAGGGTCAGATCGACGGCGGCAGGCTCGAGGGCGTGAGCGGCAAGACCCTAGAAGTGCTGGCGGGCACCAGCGCGATCGTGCTCGCGCGACCGACCGTCGGCGGCAACCCGGTGTGCCAGCCCGACACCACCTTTACCGCCACCGCCAAGACGCCGGACATCTGCACGGTGACGGCGACTGCCGCCAATGCGCCAACCAGCAAAGGCCTGGTCGAAGCGTGGTCGTGGGTGACCGTCAAGGCCAACAAGCTCGGCGTATGCGAGTTCGATATTGTGTGGCCCAAAGGCAACAAGGGGCAGGGCGCGACCGCCCCGGTCAAGATCAACGTCGTGCAGGTCGTCAAGCCAACGAACTGAGGTACGACCGGCCAAGGCCCAAGTCGCCCAACCCAAAATTATCGGCGAGCGTCTGGCCCAGGCAGGCAAAGCTCTGCCCCGTGCCCAGATCGGCACCGCGCGCAAGACCGCGGCTGGCCAGGATGAGCGGCACCACTTCGCGGGTGTGATCGGTTGTCGCCAGGTAGGTCGGATCGTTGCCGTGGTCAGCGGTGATGCACAATAGGCCGCGGTCCCCCAGCGCATCCAACAGCTCGTCCAGCCGCGCGTCGGCCTCGGTCAGCGCCTGCGCAAAGCCCTGCGGGTTGCGGCGGTGGCCGTACAGCGCGTCGAAATCGACCAGGTTGGTGAACACCAAGCCGTGCTCAAGCGAGCGGCAGGCGGCGATGGTCTGTTCCAGGCCGTCCGCGTTGCCTTCGGTATGCACCGACTCGGGCACGCCGCAACCAGCGAAAATATCCTGGATCTTGCCGATTCCGATCACCCGTAGGCCGGCGCCGACCATGCGATCGAGCAACGTTCCCGGGGGCGGCGGCATCGAGAAGTCCTTGCGGTTGTAGGTGCGCTGCCACGCGCCGGGCTGACCGACGAAGGGCCGCGCAATCACCCGACCAACCCGCCACGGGTCGAGGACCCGGCGCGCCACCTCGCAAATGCGCCACAGTTCCTCGATCGGCACCACCTGTTCGTGCGCCGCAAGCTGGAACACGCTATCGGCCGAGGTGTACAGAATCGGCTTGCCGGTGCGCAGATGTTCTGGGCCGAGTTCGTCCAGGATCGCCGTGCCAGAGGCCACACAGTTGCCAAGCACCTGATGGCCGCTCGCCTGCTCGAACTGGCGGACGATCTCATCGGGAAAGCGCGGGTTGAACACCGCGAACGGCTGGGTCGTGCGCAAGCCCACCATCTCCCAATGCCCGGTCGGGGTGTCCTTGCCGGCCGACGCCTCGACCATCCGCAAGCCAAAGCTGTCCGGCGTTGCGGTCGGCGCGATGCCAGCGATGTCGGTCAAGTTGCCCAGGCCCATCCGTTGCAGGCGCGGCGCGCGCAGGCCGCCGACCGCGCGCGCCCAGTCGAGCGCGAATACCAATCCAAACGCGGTGTTCGGGTGGACCCCGGTGCGATTCGGGTAGGTCTGCTTGGGGAGGAAGGCGATCCAAGCGTCGCGGACGACGGCGGTCAGCGGCTGCATGTTGCGATGCCATTCGCGGGCTTGGGCGTCGTCCCAGCCGAGCAGCTCTTCGTCGAGTTTCAGCAGCCAGGCCCAGCCGTAGGTGCGTTCGAAAGTCGCGGCGAGTTTGGAGCGTTTGAAGTAATCGGCTTCGGCGCGCATGGCGGCGGGCGTGAAACTGGACGACAGTATGCGGCGGATTTCGTCGCGTTTGGGAAGGGTTGGATTGGTCTTCAGCAAGCGCACGAGCATCCAGTGGCCGTGGACGCTGGAGTGCCAGTCGAAGCAGCCATAGAAGGCAGGATGCAACTCGCGTGGCGAGAGGCGGGCGTCTTGTTCGTTCTCGATGGTGTGCCCGGTTTTATTGGGATATTCCTGATGGATGCACTTGAGCGGGAGTTCGGCCAAGCGTGCGGCGGCGGCGTCGGAGATGGGGGATTTTGCGAGCATCGGGAGGGTGAGGAGGAGGGCGA
>CAXRHS010000953.1:0-4528 GCA_964230235.1 Myxococcota bacterium | reverse complement strand
AAAAACGCTACCTGTGGCGCTACCTTTTCACCCTCTACCGTTCGCTAACCTATGGAGCCAACAGTGGAACTTGAATCCACGACCTGCTGATTACGAATCAGCTGCTCTACCAGCTGAGCTATGTTGGCGTCGTCTCTCGTTCTGGCCTACCGCCCAAGCGCACAGCCTGGACCTGAACCCGGGACCGGCAAAGCGCCGGCCCCCGAATACTTGGAGGGATCGAGCCGGCGCCGCGGCAGCCAGTTGGACCATCGCAAACCGACTCGCTCTTGGTTTTCACGCCGCTTGCATTTTCGCAAGGGCCGGCCGCGCGAATACCTGGAGCGCGAAAAGCCGGCCCGCGGCAGCATCGCGGCGGCGCTCAGCCGCTCGCGTCACCAAACCCACCATCAGCTGTTCTACCAGCTGAGCTATGTTGGCGCTCACTCCCGGCGCAGCGCACAGCCGCCCGGAAGGGCCCGCAGTCTACCGCCAACACGCCCCTACGGCAACCCTGAAGGCAGCGCCAATTGCACCAGCCGCACCTGCGCCCTCCCGGCCGCCATCGGCGCGAAGCTCGCTCGCGTGTACGAGGCAACTGCAAGTCCCGCAAGCCCTTCCGCCGCAACTTGGCGCACGCCACCTGTGCAAAACTCACCGGCGGCGAGTTCACACCGAAACCACTCGTGCGCGGCCGAAAACGGCCCGGTCGGCCCCAACGCCGTCCGAACCATCACCCGATCGCCCAACACCGGCACATACGACACCGTCATGCGCCCGTCGCTACCCTTGCGAACGCTGAGATCGCCTACGCCGACCAGGATCGGCACGGCCGCATCGGCGTTGGCCGAAAAACTATCGACGCCCACGGCATACTGCCACGCGGTCGGATTGGCGATGGCATGCACAGGTACCCGCGCGGCATAGCAATCACGCTGCAGCGGCCCCGAGTTCGCACACCCGTAGGCGTACACGCGCTCGCCGTCAAACCACGCCGAAATCCCGTAGTTCGGTCGGTCCGCAGTCCAGAGCAGGCCCAATCGTCGGAATTGCCGCGGCTTCGGGTCCCACCGCGCCACCCCCCGACCGATCACCCGCACGCCAAACGCTTGCGTGGCGTCGAGCCGCCAAGCCTCGAAAAACAGGAACATCTCTGACCCGGCGACGACCACGTCGAGGGGCGTGGCAAAGTCTGTATCGCTGGCGGTTGCAGGCAGAGCCGGCCGAACAGCGAGGTCGGCGTGGGCGCACGGGTTGGACGTCGTGTCGACCGGGGATTTGTATTCGACCACCACGCCTTCCGTTCGGTCGCCGTCCGCTTTGCCGCCGAACACCCACATCGGCGGACCGCCTTGCATCGCAATCGCGCGACCGGGGCCGTCCAGTGGCAACTCGCCCCAGAGCTCGCAACTGGGTGCGGGCGCCTGCTGCGCCTGTCCAGCAAGGGTGCGCTGCGGCTCGTCCTCCAGCGAAAACGCGCAACTGACCAGCAAACCAGTTGCAGCGAGCACGCCCGACTCAGCGCGCCAGCGCATGCCGCACCCCCACCATCAGGCGAACCTCGCGGCGGTTGATGAGATACCCAGCCCCGCCGCCCGCCTCGGCCGCCACGAACGGCATCCAATCGCCAGTCTGGGCCTGCCGCACCGGACCTGCAACAACGCGCACCAGACCGCTGCCGCGCGCCGAGTCGTCGGCCGGCCACCACCACTCGGCCCGCAGCGCCGTGTGCAAGCGCCAACGGGGCACCAACGGCACCGACAGTGCCAGGTCGGTGTGTGGCGCCTGCAGCAGTGCGTCTGCGGTGTAGTTGCCGACCGCACTGCCGGACGCCTCGCTCGCCAGCCGCAGGATGCCCGCCAGGTAGATGTGCTTGCCCGCCCGCACCGTGGTCGTCCAACCCCCCGGCCAGGTGCGCCGCCAGGCACCCTCGACGGCCAGGTAGGTGCCGCCGCCGCCGACCGGGATGCCGGTTGCGGTCGCCAGCGGCTGGGCGTCGTAATCGGCAATGGTCCGCGCAATCAACCGAAACAAGCCGATTGCGAATTCCCAGTCGACCCGACGGCTTGCATCGCGCCAGCCCAACGCCCAGGTCGCGCCGAACACCGCGCGCAAGAGCTCTTGCGGCATGGCCCCAGGGGATGTGGCATTGTCCACCGACAACAGGCCAAACACGGACAGGCGGGCATTCGCCGCGGCAAACCGCCAACGCCACAGGCCGGTTTCTCCGCCGGCCGACAACGTGGCGCGCGGTCCGTAGCTGTACTCGACCGCAGGGATATCGCGGGCGGCCAGCAAGCCGCGGTCGATCTGGCGCGGTGCCGGCGGAAAGGCGTCCGCAAACACCACAGCCGACACCGTCAGTCCGACGGTCAGCGCGACCGCCGCGGCCGCCTTCACGGCGACCTCCAAGTCACCTTCGCGAAGTGCGGGTGGTACCAGTGCTTGCGCGGCACGCTCGGCACCTCGTTGAACTGCGACGGCACGTAGGTCATCGCCAGATCGGCACCCTGCAAGTGCGGGTGCGCCTTGCCGGCATAGACAAAGTTGCCGGCGGTAAACGACTCCGGCGGCCGCAACACCGTCTGGGGCGCCGACCAGGGCCCTTCGGGAGACGGAGCGGTCCGCAGCGCCAACGTGGTCGCGCCAAAACCCTCGCTCTGCCCCATGACGTATCGACCCAGTCGCGGCTCAAAGTGCACGCTCGATTCCGGTGCCCCCAACGCGAACACCTCGACTTGCGGCAGTCCGTCGCGCCGCCAGGGCTGCCAGCCTGATTCTGTCCACACCTGCGGGTGCAAAAAGTCATCGCGCTCGACGTCATGGACCGAAAACCGGGCCACTTTGTAGTCATGCCAGTCGCTGCTGCGGCCATAGGCATACCACCAGCCCTCGCGAACAAAGCCCGCGGTCCCGAGATCGACGGCCGTGCCGTCACCCGCCAACGGCAACTCGCGCGGCTGCCACGTCGTCGGGCTGGCGTCGGGGTTGTCGATGGCAAACACCGTTGCGCGCTCGCCGGCAAAGCCCCACATGCCCGGCTCGGCCTGCCACAGCCAGCCGCCAAAAACGTAAAGCTTGCCGCCGATTCGCGCGCACGGACCCGGCCAGAACCAACGCTTTTTGGACTCCGCGAAAAACGATCCGGCATGCCCATCAGTCTGGCCCCAATGAAACGCAATGAGTGCGGTCGTCGGGTTGTAGCCGGTTTGGATGGCAATGGAATTGCGGACGAACCACGCGTCGGCGGGATCGCGCTTGGCAGTGCGCGCAATCAACGAATCGCCAAACAGCCACAGCACCCGGCCGCGACCCTGGCTGTCCGGTCCGAGGTCGCACGAATAGGCGCCATCGCCGCCCACCCAAGCCGGATCGCGCTGAAACAGGGCAGTGGCTTCGGGCCACGGTTCGGCGCGCACATGCAAATCAGGTTCAACCGCGCAACCCAAGGCGCAAACGACAAGCCATCCCGCGCGTGCGTCAGCCATCGCCCACAACCACGTCATCGCGCGCAAACACGGCAGAGGAGCCGGTCGGCAAGCGTACGCGAACCTTCTGGATGCCCTCCGTCAACACGCTGCACACCGCGGTTGCCCGGTCGCCGGTCGGCAACAACACGGACTGGCCGGCGATCTGGTAGTCCAGCGCCGCGAACGCCACCGGGTTGTCGACGCTGTCGGCGTCCAAGCCAAGCCAGACTTCGGTGAAGTCCCGCTCCACGACTTTCCACGTCCATTCGCCCGGCCGGTCCGCGACGCTGCCGGTCACCACCCACGACACCCGATCCTGCACCTGCAAGGTCGCAACCCGGTCCAGCCAGTCTGCCGCCGGGGTGTCGAAAAAACGCACGTGGTCCGCGTGTTCGTGCAACCACAGCGCGGTCCGCAACACCAAGGCGCGGTCGCGCGGTCCATCGGGCAGGGCCAGCCAGTCCACCAACTGCGCGAGGTTGAAGCGTTCGCTGTTCATGGTCCAGCGGCGCTGCCGGTTTGCAGCGTCACAAGGTCCGAGACCTTGGTCTTGCCCTGCAGAACCATGGTCGTGGCCTCGCCTTTGTCGCCCAGCAGGGCCCGCCGCGCGAACGCGAGCGAGTAGGTGCGCGCGATGCGGTCGCCTTCTTCGGCGGCGATGCCGTCGCACAGGCCAAGCCCGAAAAGCTGGTGGCAGCCTTTGCTGACGTCCACCCAATACGAGCTGGCAAACTGCGCGATGTCCTTTAGTGTTTTCCATTGCGGTGCGCCTTTGTGGCCGCCGTCCGCGTCACCGGTCATCAAGATGAGCGGCGCCGCGATGGCCGCCATCCCGGCCGGACCAAACCACTGCGCATCGCCTTCGCCACTCATCAGCAGCATCGCCGCCACCATGCGCTTGTCGCCAAGCCCGGCTTTGTACTGCGCCAGGTCGTGGTCCGTACATGCGCCGCCCAGCCCCTTGCCGATCTTGCACGCCGCCGTCAGTTTTTCCAGGTCGAACTTTGCGCCGAGCAAGGTCAAGGTGGTGTAGCCGCCAAAGCTGTGGCCGCTGATCACCATCTGGTCGACCCGGACCT
>CAXRHS010000952.1:0-11224 GCA_964230235.1 Myxococcota bacterium | reverse complement strand
GACGACTGCGACGGCGCCACCGACGAACCCGAGTGCGAGGCCGGCGACGGCAGCGGCGGCCCGTGCAGCGCCAGCCGGCCCTGGTCGACAACGAACCGTTTGGGCTGGATTGTTTGCCTGCTCGGCGCGGCCTGGGTAGTCGGCAGGCGGCGCGCCGCTTGACGGTTGCAGCGGCCCGCCATCGACCGCTATGCTTGCCGCGATGGGCGCTTTCCGATTGCAGCCAATTCGATCCGTGACCCGCGCGCCGACAGCGCGGTTGGCCGTGCTGGCCTTGTTGGTGCTGGCTTGCGGTTGCGGCGAGACCGAACCGGCCGCCGCCGACACTGATGCGGTCGCAGCGGCCGACGTTGCCGGCGAGACTGCGGCCGAGACCGCCAGCCCAAGTGATGTGCAGTCGTTGATTCCGGACGGCGGCAGCGTCACGGTTGAGGTCGAAGAAACCATCGGGCCGTGGGCGCAAGCGTGCCTGCAGGCACCGCAGTTGTGCGACGACGGCAACCCGTGCCCCGTCGACGGCTGCGACCCGATCAGCGGCTGCACCACGGTGGTCAAGGCGTGCGCCGACGACGACCCGTGCACACTGGACAAGTGCGATGTGCAGACCGGCAACTGCGCGCACGTCGCCAACACCTGCGACGACGGCAACGCCTGCACCGAAGGTGTGTGCACCGTCGGCGTGGGCTGTACGTTTGTGGCTGCCAACTGCACCGACGACCAGCCGTGCACCGCCGACGGGTGTTCGCCGCAAAGCGGCTGCGCCCACGCCCCCATCGACTGCAACGATGGCAAGACCTGCACAATCGACAGTTGCGACCCCAGCAAGGGCTGCGTCAACACGGCACCGGCCGGCGCCAAGTGCTGTGAAATCACCGTGGACTGCGACGATGGCGACGTGTGCACCGCGCACAAGTGCCAAGGCGGCGTGTGCAGCACCCAAGCCATCGCCAACTGCTGCAAGACGCCCGCGGACTGCGACGACGGCAACCCGTGCACCAGCGACCTGTGCGCCGCGGCCACCGGCCAGTGCAGCCACCAGGCCAAGCAAGACAAAGGCTGCTGCGCCAAGGACCTGGACTGCGACGACGCGACCCAGTGCACGGTCGACAAGTGCGTGGACTTCAAGTGCGGCTATGAGCCGACCTGCTGCACCACCAGCGCCAGCTGCGGCGACATCGTGCAAGGCGTGAGCGAATGCGCCGACGCCACTTGCACCACCGCAGGCTGCGCGACCCTGGCCAAGCTCGACCCGCAGACCAAAGTCGCGCCGGCTTCGTGCTGCGTACCGCAAGTCGCCAAGACCGGATTCGAAGCGGGCGACACCTGGGCGCCGGTCCTGGTGGCCAGCCAGTACGGGCAATGGGCGGTCCAGGCCGGCGTCGGGCAATTGAGCAGCAGCGCGGTGGTGTTCAAGCCCGTCGATGGCGGCGTCGCCGGCGGTGGCAGCGTGGCGCAAGTGCGCATGCCGGCAGTGGCCTTGCCGATCGGCGTGGACGCCAAGCTCAAGTTCGCGTTCAAGGGTCAATACGGTCCGGGCGACATCTTGCGCGTGCGCGCGACCACCAGCGTCGGATCATGGTGGATCTGGCAAGGCAATCCGAGTTCCACCATCTGGCAGAGCCCGACGCTGGACTTGAATGCCTTTGCCGCCCGCGCCGCGACCCGCAATGTCCAGTTGACCTGGGAGTTGCTGCAGGCCAAAGGCTCGCCGGTCGGCCTGCACTTGGACGACATCGCGATTACCAGCACCTGCAAGCCCAAGGCGTGCAGCATCGACGTGCAATGCAACGACAACCTGGGGCTGAGCAAAGAGAGTTGCATGGCCGGTGCGTGTTCGTACGTCGGCGGCGGCGAGTACTGCGAAAATGACCCCGCGGTGTGCGACGACAAGAACCCGTGCACCAGCGACTACTGCAGCAACTTCGCGTGCTACCACGCCAAGATCAACAACTGCTGCACCAATGTCAGCGAGTGCAACGACGGCAAGAAGTGCACGCTCGAGACCTGCATTGGCCAGCAGTGCCAGTTCACCAAGCTACCGTCCACCCAGTGCTGCGACAGCGCCGCCGACTGCGACGACAAGAAAATCTGCACCCTGGACCTGTGCCCGGCGGTCGGCCTGCCCTGCCAGCACACCAAGACCGCGCCGAACTGCTGCGACGCGGTGGGCGACTGCGAAGACGGCGACAAGTGCACGCTGGAGAGCTGCAGCAAAAACGTGTGTTCAAGCAAGAACGTGTGCTGCAGCGAAGCCAAGGACTGCGACGACGGCGACCCGATGTGCACCGAAGACACCTGCGTCGGCGGCATGTGCGTCTGGACCAAGCTCACCAAGCCAGGCTGTTGTGAACCCGTGATGCAGCAAAGCGATTTCGAGTCCGGCAAGCCCGACTGGCTGGTGCTGCAAGGCACCAGCAGCACCGCCAAGTGGCAATGGGTCACCGGCAAGCAGGCCCAAAGCGGCAAGGGTGCGCTCTACTATGGCGACATCGCCAAGGGTAGTTTCGACACGGGTGGCACCCACAGTGGCACGGTGCAGCAAAGTGTGGCGCTGAACCTGCCGGCTGGCGCCACCATCAAGTTCACGTTCGGGTTGTGGATGGACACCGAGGGCGGCAGCTACGACGACTTCAAGGTCAACGTCATCTCGGGCAGTGGCTCCAAGACCGTGTTCGTCAAGTCCACCTACCCCAAATGGCAACTCAAGCAGTGGATGCCGATCGAGGTAGACCTGTCGTCCTATGCAGGTCAGGCCGTCGCGATCCAGCTGCTTTTCGACACCATCGACCAGATTGGCAACAACGGCGAAGGGGTCTACGTCGACGACTGGAAGCTCGAGCGCAGTTGTCCGTAAGGCGAAGACAGAATCGTAGCGATTCTGTCTTGTGCCGTTTTGCTGGTTGCGTGGGTCGCGAGCGCGCGACTTTGCAAGTCGACTCGCCGCTCCCATTTTGGCCAGCAGATCTGCGAGAGTTCCCGTGGGACTGCGCGGGCTCCGCAGAATCGTACCGATTCTGTCTTGGGCCCTTTTGCTGGTTGCGTGGCTCGCGAGCGCGCGACTCTGCAAGTCGACGCGCCGGTCCCGTTTTGGAATCTGCCCCTGTGGCTGCCCCTGCCCCTGACCGCACCTTGCCGTGATCCCGGTCGCCGTGCTGGCGACCGCTTCAGTGCCCCCGTTCGGCCTGGCTCGGGGTTGGGGAGTCTGCCACGGTCGCGGTCGGCGACAAGGCAACTGCCACCCCGGCATCGGGCGCGGCCGACTGCCCGTCGCTCGGCTGAACGGGCGACTCGGGTGACGCCGCGCCACGCCATAGCACGGCGGCGACCAGGGCGGCGCCCACCGCGACCGCGCCGAAATAGCCGGTGCCGTGCACGAACTTGCGGCTGTCTTGGATGCCGGAATTGGTGGGTGGGCTGGGGTCAGACGGCGTCATCGCATGGCCGCGCCGCGCGACCTGGGCGCCCGGCGAGGTCGCCAGCGTAGGCGATGCCGCGACAAAGGGGTAGCGCAGCGGCGGACGTGCCGCCCTTCGCCGGCCGGGTTGCCCCCAGCGCGCACCTTTGGCACGCTTGCCGCGCGCTGGCGATCCGGCGCATGTGTGTGCGCCATGCCGGACCTGCCCTCGCCCGACGCCATCGCCGCCTGGCGCCAGACTGCGCTCGCGGCCGCCGTCAACAAGGGGCTGCGCAAGCAGCGGTTCTTGCGCTCGACCGGCGAACCGGTGGACGACCTGTACACCCCGGCCGCCGGGTCGGAAGATCTGCGCAAGCAGGGTTTGCCCGGACAGTTCCCGTTCTTGCGCGGCGTTCAAGCCACCATGTACCGCGGTCGGCTGTGGACGATGCGCCAGTACGCCGGCTTTGGCACCGCAGCGGAATCCAACGCCCGCTACAACTACCTGCTCGCTGCAGGCCAGACGGGCCTGAGCGTCGCGTTCGATCTGCCCACCCAGATGGGCTACGACCCCGACGACCCCATGGCGCTGGGCGAGGTGGGCAAGGTCGGGGTCTCGATTGCCAGCATCGAAGACATGCACACGCTTTTGCACGGCTTGCCGCTGGACGCCATCAGCATTTCGATGACGATCAACGCCACTGCCACCACCCTTTTGGGGTACCTGGTCGGGGTGGCGCAAGAGCGCGGCATCGCACCAAGCGCGCTCACCGGCACGGTGCAAAACGATATCCTCAAGGAATACATGGCCCGCGGCACCTACATCTATCCGCCGCGGCCGTCGATGCGCCTGATTACCGATCTGTTTGCGTGGTGCCAGACCCAGGTGCCCAAGTGGAACACCATCTCGGTCAGCGGCTACCACGTGCGCGAAGCCGGCTGCGATGCGGCGCAGGAAATCGCTTTTACGTTGGGCGACGGCATCGCGTACGTGCAGGCCGCCATCGATGCTGGCCTCGATGTCGACGAGTTTGCCGGGCGAATCGCGTTCTTTTTCAACGGTCACAACGGCTTCTTGGAAGAAGTCGCCAAGTTCCGCGCTGCGCGCCGGCTGTGGGCGCACCTCATGCGCGACCGCTTTGGCGCCAAAAAGCCCGAATCGCAAAAACTGCGTTTCCACACCCAGACCGCGGGATCGATGCTGACGGCCCAGCAACCCGACAACAACATCGTGCGGGTCGCGCTGCAGGCGCTGGCGGCGGTGTTGGGCGGCACCCAGAGCTTGCATACCAACTCGCGCGACGAGGCGCTGGGCCTGCCGACCGAGGCGGCGGCGCAAATCGCGCTGCGCACCCAGCAGATCATCGCCTATGAGTCTGGCGTGGCCGACGCGGTTGATCCGCTGGCCGGCAGCTACCTCATCGAAGCCTGGACCGACCAACTGGAGGCGCGCGCACGCACCTACCTGGACCGCATCGACGCGCTGGGCGGCATGGTCGCGGCGATTGAGCAGGGGTACCCCCAACGCGAGATCCAGGACGCGGCGTACCGGTGGCAGCGCGCCGTGGAATCGGGTGAGCAGGTCGTGGTCGGCGTCAACCAGTTTGCGGCACCAGAACCAGCGGCCACGCCGACCCTGGCTATCGACCCGCGGGTCGAGCGCGACCAGGTTGAGCGGGTGCGCGCGGTGCGGCAAAACCGCGATGCGGCGGCGTGGCAAGCGGCCATGGTCGGGCTGCGCGACGCGGCGGCCGGCGACCACAACGTCATGCCGGCACTGGTCCACGCGGTCCGTTGCCGGGCCACCACCGGCGAGATCAGCCACGCGCTGCGCCAGGTGTTTGGCGTCCACCAAGAAACCCTTGTCGTGTAGGCCCGGTTGATCGAACCCATCACCATCGCCTGGCACAAAGTCCTCGCTGCGCCGTTGCACAGCGTGTGGGCGGCGTTTTCGGATACCGAGCGCATCAACCGCTTGGGCGGGCTGCACTTGCAGTTCGCTTTCGTGCCGCGCGGCGACGGATCGAGCCAACGCACCGGCGAACTGCGTCACCTGGGCATGCGGGTGACCTGGCAGGAACACCCGGTCGTGTTCACAGCGCCGACCCACCACCTGATCGAGCGCATCTACGACAGCGGGCCGATCTCGAGAAGCCAGACCGAACTGACGTTGCGCGAGCGCAGCGACGGTGGGACTGATTTTGTCTACGAAGGGCGGTTCTGGCCCAAGTCGCGCCTGTTTTCGCCTGCCATCAAGCTCGACGTCGAGATCACCGTCCGGCCCAAGCTCGACCGCGCTTTCCAGGCTCTGTTTGCGGCCTTGGAGCACAACGCGCAGTTTCCGGACGCAGCCCCGCCCAAACTGTCGGCGGCTGCCGAAAAGAAGCTGCAAGCAGGCCTCGCCAGCGTCACCGAGCCGGGCGTGGCCGACCACTTGGGTGAGTTCGTGCGCACGGCGCCGCTCAGCGAACAGCTGCGCATGCAGCCGCTGCTGCTCGCCAAGCGCTGGCGGCTGCCGGAAAAAGCGGTGGTGGCCGGGCTTTTGCGCGCCGTCCGCGCCGGCATTTTGCAACCGCGCTGGGACCTATTGTGCCCGTCATGCCGGCTGCCGGCCGACGCTGCCCAGACCCTGAGTCTGCGCGCGGGCCAGAGCCACTGTCCGGCCTGCGAGGTCAAATACGATGCCAGCCTGGCGGACTCGGTGGCGCTCAGTTTCCGGCCGGCGTCGGACTTGCGCGACCAGGCGGCCCGCATCGACTGTCTGTCCAGTCCTGGGCGCATGCCGCATATCGTCAGTCAGCGGGTGGTGCCGCCGCGAGGTGAGTTGGAATGGACGCTGCCGCTGCTGAGCGGCAACTACCATGTGCGATCGTGGCCGGCGTTGGACCAGGTGGCGCTTTCGGTGCGGCCCGAAGTCGAGCGGCGATCGGCGACGGTGCTGGCGGGGCCGCTGGCGCTCGGACCACCCACCCTGCGGCTGGGTGCTGGCCAGGTTACGCTGCGGATCCGCAGCAAGATCGATCAGCCGCTCAAGATCGTGGTCGAGCGCGTTCAGGTCGCCGCCAATACCCTGACCGTTGGGCGCATTCTCGAATGGCCGGAGGTCGCATCGCTGCTGCCTGCCGATGCGCTGGAGCCCGGGGTGCAGATCGCGCCCTTTACAGGAGTTTTGCTGGCAGTGCGGGTGCTGCGCGGCGGCGAGCGCGCCGATGCCAAGGTCGGCGAACTGACCCGCGCGGCCGGTGCGCGCGCGTGCCAGGTCTCCAGCGGCTGGGTGCTGGCGACGTTTGATACCTGGGCGGCCGTCTGTGGGCTGGCTGAGCGGCTGCAAGGCGCCTTGTGGACGACGGCTGCGGTGGGGCTCGGCACCGTCATCGAACTGCGGTCGGGCGAAATTGCGGTCGCTTCCGGCGCTGCGTTGCAGGACCTGGTCGGTCTGTGCCAGGACGCCGCGCCCGGTCCGTGGCTGATCGATGACCCGGATCGGCTGCGCGAGGCGGCGCGCCTGTCCGGGCTGCAGGTGGCGCCAATCCTGGGTCGGCAGGCCGCGGCCTTGGAACCTGTCGACCGCGATCACCCGCCCTTGCCGCTGCCGGCCGCGGTCGCCCGGCCGGCCCAGAGCGGCGATGTCATCGATCACCGCTTTTTGCTGGGTGAGGTCATCGGCAAGGGCGGCTTTGGCCTGGTCTACGCGGCCCGCGACCAGGTGGCGCACAGCGATGTCGTCGTCAAGCTGCTGCGCCACGAACTGACCAACGACCCGACCCAGGTCCAGCGCTTTTTTGACGAAGGTCGCCTGGCCGGCCGGCTGCAGGGACCGCACAACGTGCAGGTCTTGGAGTGGGGCATGGCCGATGACGGCCGGCTGTTTTTGGCGATGGAGCGGCTGGACGGCCGCGAGCTGGGCGACCTGCTCAAAGAGATCGGCACCCTCGACCCCCATCGGACTTTGCGCCTGTGCGCGGGCGCGCTGGCGGGCCTGCACCAGGCCCACCAGCAAGGGCTGGTGCACCGCGACATCAAGCCGGCCAACCTTTTCGTAGTGCACGAAGGCAGACCCGACGAATCGGTCAAGGTCATCGACTTTGGCATCGCGCTCGACCTGACCGGTCAGATCAAGGCGCCCGAGCAGGCCGGCGCGGTCATCGGCACGCCCTTGTACATGGCGCCCGAGCAAGTGCGCGGCCAGCCGCTCGACGCCCGCACCGATTTGTACGCCATGGGCATTGTGCTCTACGAGTGCCTGTCGGGTGCGCTGCCATTCTCGGGTCCGACGGCGTTGGCGTTGCTGCTGGCGCGCTTGAACCAGCTGCCGGCGCCGATCGAGCGCAACTGCGCGCAGCCCTTGCCGGTGGGTCTTGCCGAGACCGTCGACGCCGCCTTGCAGCACGACATCGAGGCGCGGCCGACCGATGCCGAGGCCTTTCGCCAGGCGCTGGTGGCGGTGCTGGGCCGGATGGGCGAACCGACCCCGTGGCTGCGGTCGTGGCGGGCGCACCAGTCGGCGGCGCACTGCCTGCGCGATGCCGTCACGGCCGCCACGGTCTCGGATCTGCAGTTCAGCGAGACGCCCACGGGCCGGTAGGCGGAACGGCGGCGACATCCACGGCGCACACCGGCCCGCGACCGACCCGGTGACCCGGATCAACCGTTGGCTTGGGTCGCGGTTGCGCCCGAAGCGCCGGGTGTGGTCTCAGCCTCGATGCAATAGTCTGATCGCGTCGGCACAAGCCCTGGATTTGCCTCGCTTGCTCGAAGGGTCGCGTCAGATGGAAACCCCGCCCGATGGCGGCCCGAACACCAACCGCGGCAACCCGGCCATACCGTCGAGCACGTAGTCCGCGCCCATCCCGTGCGCGGCTTTGCTGCCGTCGTGATCGATGAGTGCACAGCGGATGCCCGCATTGCGCGCGGTGTTGCGGTCGACCCGTGAGCTACCGACCAAAAGCGTGGAGGCAGGGTCGGCACCGCAGCGGCGCATCAGTTCCTCTGCGCCAGCCGGGTCGGGTTTGCGCGGCACGTCACCGTCGCCGGCCAGCAGGTACAAGAACCACCGGTCGATGCCCATCTGCTGCACGAGGCGAACGCTCGGCGCTTGCGGTTTGTTGGTCAAGATGGCCAGCTTGGCGCCGCCTTTGACCAGGGCTTCCAACGTCTCGGCGATGCCGGGAAACAGCCGCGCCTTCTGACCCAGGCGCGCCTCGTAGCGCTCGCGAAACTGCTGCAACTGCGCAGAGATCTCCAGGTCGGTCGGCACCGGGCCAGTCGCCAGCAGCGCCGCCTTGAGCAGCGACCGCAGGTTCTCGCCTGGCCACTCCGCCACTTGCGCAACCGTCAGGGTCGGTCGGCCCAAAGCTTGCAAATGGTCGTTGAGCGCGTCGGTCAGGTCGTCCAGCGTATCGACCAGCGTGCCGTTCAGATCCAAGATGACCATGGAAAACCGCAAGCCCAGCCTCACCCGCGGCCCCGGCCGCGGCGCGGCCAAGTGTTGCGCATGCCCGCGCGATTGCCAAGCGTTCCTGGCCGCGTTACCGTGCACCCGCCCCGGTCGCCGCCGCGACCCGAAGCCGTCCACGATGCCGCAACCAATCCGCAAGGCCGTCTGGTGCTTGCCGCTCGCACTGCTGACCGGCTGGATCGCGCCCGCCGCGGGCCAGCAAGCCAGCCGCGTCGAGGTCAGCGACGACGGCAAAACCGTGCAGGGACCCGGCGAGCCGGCCCGCAAGCCCGGTCCCCGCCTGCCGCTGCCGGCGCTGCGCCGCACCGCCGCCGACAAAGCGGTGACGCAACCCAAGGCGGGGACGGTCCCTGAGCCGGTTGCGGCGCAGCCAGCCACAGTCGAGCGCGAGGCGGCCGCGGTCGAAGTCTCGGCCGGCTACAGCTGGCTGCCGAACAACGTCATGCGGGCCATCCAGACCGCATCCAGTCCGGGCAAACCGCAGCGCGACGTCCATCCCGACCTGCAGGGCACCGCGATCGAAGCCGGCTACCGCTATCCGCTGTCGCCGCGCAGCTGGCTGGTCGTTCGGGGCGGCGTCATCGTGCCCAACGTACCGGACCAGAACTGGTACGCAACCAGCGGCACGCCCGCTCCCCTTTTCACCCAAATCGGCCTGGTCGGGGTGGAACTGATGGCCGACTACTTGCGGCGCGTGCCGGTGACCGAGTGGCTGGGCGCCTACGGTCGCGCGGGCATCGGCATGCTGATTGTGGCAGGCGGCGCGACCCAGACCGAGACGCTGCCGAACTGTCCCCAGGCCAAGGCCGCCACCTGTGCGTCCTGGCGCCACGTCGGCTCGAGCGACGTGTCGTTGCCGCCGGTGTTGCCCGCAGTCCGGGTCAGCCTGGGCTTGGATGTGCGGGTCAGCGACCAGTTGAGTCTGCAGTTGGAAGGAGGCCTGCGCGCGACGCCGTACTTTGGCGCAGGTGCAATCCTGCGCTTGTGAGGGCGGCGACTCGCAGTTTCGCCGTCCCAAGGGGAGCGGCGGTCGATCTTTCGCCGCGTTCGCGGCAGGGTCCGTGTAAAAACAAGACGTTCGACACGAGGGCGGAGCGGAGCGGCGAGTCGACTTGCAAGGTCGCCAGCTTGCGCCCCACTTGGCAGGCAACGGGCCAACGTGGAAAATCGAATAGACTTTACACGGGCCCCAATTGGGGCGCTTGCAGCGCCGCCGTCACGAAGAACCGGCCTTGTGCGCCTGCCGCAGCGCCGTGCGCACCGCAGCCAGCAAGTCCGCGTTTGCAAATGGCTTGATCAAGCGAGTGACCGCCTGCACTTTACTGCGCTGGGCGTCCATCCGGTCGTCGTAGCCCGTCCACATTACCACCGGCAATTCTGGGTGGCGCGACCGCAGGCGCTCCAGGGTCTGCCAACCGTCGAGCCCGGGCATCAGCACATCCAAGAGCACGAGGTCAAAGCCGGGGTTGCGCGCAACCTCTTCCAAGCCGACCGCGCCGCTGTGTGCCTCGGCCACCGAAAACCCGGCCTTTTCCAACACGGCCCGGCCCACGCGCCGCACCACTGGTTCGTCGTCGATGATCAACACGCGCTTGCCCGCGCCCTCGGTCGAACTGACCCGCACAACTGGCGGCGCCGCAGTGGTGGTTGGCGCAACGCACGGCACCAGCATGCACTGCACGGTGGTTCCCTCGCCCGGCGTCGACGCAACCGAGACCCATCCGCCGTGTTGCTCGATGATACCCAGGACCACGCCAAGGCCCAGGCCGGCCCCCTGACCCTCGGGCTTGGTGGTAAAGAATGGCTCAAAGATCCGACTGTGCAGTTCGGGCGCGATGCCCGGCCCGTTGTCGCGGACCGCAAGCTCCACCCACTGCGCGCGCTGTCGACTAACGTGATCTGCGCGGCCAAACGGCTCGATGTCGACCAGGCGCACGGTGACTTCGATGCGCAGCACCTTGTCGCCTTCGCGCTGCGACAACATCGCGTCGCGGGCATTGAGGCACAAGTTGAGCAAGACCTGGTGGATCTGGTCAGCATGCACCTCCGCCCAGATCGCGGCGACAGGCACACGGTGGTCGATGACGATGCGGCGGTCGAGCGTCGGCCGCAGCAGCCGCAGCGCCGCCTCGACCAGCACGCCCAGGTCGACCGGCTGCCGCACCACATCGGCCCGCCGGCCCAGCGACAGCAGTTGCCGAACCAGACCGGCCGCGCGTTCGGTGGCGGTCGCCACATCGGCCAGCGGTTGCTGCAGGCTATGCGCAGGATCGAGTGCCGTCTGCGCGAGTGCGACGCGGCACGAAATCGCCGTCACCAGGATGTTGAATTCATGGGCAACCCCACCGACAAACCGACCGATGGCTTCCATC
>CAXRHS010000951.1:0-2502 GCA_964230235.1 Myxococcota bacterium | reverse complement strand
CATCTGGGTACCGACCAGCACATCAATGTCGCCGGCACGAAACGCCGCCAGGGTCTCCATCAGGCGATGGCCAGTGGCAGTATCGCGGTCAAAGCGGGCCAGCCGCACGGCCGGCAACCGCGCGCGCAGGGCATCAGCAAGCGTCAACTCGACCCGTTCTGAGCCCGCGCCGCCGCCAATCAGGTTCGGCGCACGACAGGTTGGACAGCTGGCCTCGTCGGGCAGCGACAGATCGCACCAATGGCAGCGCAGGCGGCCTTGTTTCTTGTGCCAGGTCAAGGCGACGGCGCACTCGGCACACTCGATCGTGCTGCCGCAAGCCCGACACAGCATGGCGGTCGCAAAACCGCGCCGGTTGTGTAGCACCATGGCCTGCTCGCCGCGCTCGACCGCGTCGCCGATGGCTTGCACGAGCGGTTCGGACAACAGCGACAGGCCGGCCGCGCCTTCGATGTCGCGCAGCCGCGGTGCCGTGCGCAAATCCACCAGCGAAATCGCGGGCATTCGGGCCGCAACCGCTCGTTTTGGCAGTTCGTGCAAGGTCAGCTTGCCGCTCCGTTGCAGGTGCCAGTCCTCGCACGCCGGCGTCGCGGACCCGAGCACGCAAACCGCACCGGCCGCGCGGGCCCGCACCAGCGCCAGGTCGCGGGCCTGGTAGCGCACCCCGTGGGCCTGCTTGTAGGAACTGTCGTGGCACTCGTCGACGATGACCGCACCCAGGTCGGCCATGGGCGCAAACAACGCCGACCGCGGTCCGACCACGATGCGCCGCTGCCCGTGCTGCACGCGGTCGAGCTGGTCAAGGCGCTCGCCTTCCGACATTGCGCTGTGCAGGGCCGCCACCTGGTCGCCAAACCGGGCCCGAAAGCGCTGCACCAGCTGCGGCGTCAGCGCGATTTCAGGGACAAGCACGATGGCGCGGCGGCCCTACTCCAGCACGTCGACGATGAGACGCAGGTACACTTCGGTCTTGCATGAGCCAGTGACGCCGAACAGAAGGTGACCGCTGTACGTGCGCGCCGCCACGGCTTGCGCGAGGGCCGCGACCGTGGTCGCCTGCTCCGCGGTCAGCGTGGGTGGCTGGTCTGGGGTCGGTGGATCGCGCAGCCCCAGCGGGTCGCGCAGAACCCGCTGGTCCCACAGGCGGACGAGGCCTTTCTCTGCCAGCGAAGCCAACACCCGCGCCGTCGCCGCCAGCTTGCTGGTGCCACCGTCGCCATCGACTGGAGCCTTTTTGCGCAGCTCAGCCGTCGGCAGCGCACTTTCGGCTTCGATGCGATGCAACAGCCGGATGTGGGCTTTGGCCAGATCCAACGGCCATGGCCGCAAGTAGGTGGCTGCCACCCATTGCTGCAGGCGCTCAGCGCGCTGGTCGTCGCCCAATCCCGTGCGACGCAGCGCTGCCGGCAACGCCACCCGCGCACACTGGCCAATCGGCGCATGGTAGTACTGCGACGCGAACTGCAACGTCGCCATCAAGTCGCCGGGCAGCCTTGCCGCCTCGTCCGGCACGCTCAAGATCGGCCGCAACTTGTCGCGCAACGGCTCTGCTTGCGTCATCGGTCGGATAGCCAGCACGACGCCGGTCGTCGCCCGACCGCGCAGGGGCACGGTCACGCACTGGCCGGGCACTACTTGGGCCAACAGCACAGCTGGCACCCCATAGGTCAGGGCCTCGACCTGGGCAACGACGGCGACTTCGGCGCAGCAGTCAAAACGCTGACCCGGCGCTGCCCCCTCTGGCGCAGCCGGTTTGGATCTCGGCACGCGCTTGCCCTTTGCGGTTGCTGTGGTGTCTGCCCGATGACCCACGTCGAGCGCGGCAATCTGCGCGGGTGGCACGGCCGATGGCGCGGTCGGTGCGGCTTGGGGCGGCTCAAAGCCAGGCAGGCTGGGCGGGGCGGAACGAGGCACGAAGGCGATTCCCGGCAGTGCGGCACGCAGCGTACCACGGCTTGGACCCCAGGGCGCATTGGCCGCGCGCCCTGCGGTGGCTATCATCGGCGGCCCGGCGACCGCAGACCCGCCGGGCGGTGGCAGCGAGGCAACGGTGGACGTGGTCGTCATTGGCGCTGGGGTCGTCGGATTGGCGGTTGCCGAGGCATGCTCGGCCAGCGCTGCAACGGTGACCGTGCTCGAAGCAGGCGATCGCATCGGCACCGGCATCTCCAGTCGCAACAGCGAGGTCATCCACGCCGGCCTGTACTACCCGACCGGCAGCCTCAAGGCCAGCCTGTGCGTCGAGGGGCGCGAGCGTCTCGCGGCGTTCTGCGCGCACCACGGGGTCGACCACCGCTGGACCGGCAAGTTGATCGTTGCAACGGCTGACGACGAGTTGCCGGGACTGGATCGGATTCGCATGCAGGCGGAGGCCAATGGGGCCCGCCCGCTTTTGCCGCTCTCCGCAGCCGAAGTGCGCTCGCGCTGCCCAAACGTGCGCGGCGTCGCCGGCCTGTGGTCGACCGGTACCGGCATTGTCGACAGCCATGGCCTGATGGCGCG
>CAXRHS010000950.1:0-3057 GCA_964230235.1 Myxococcota bacterium | reverse complement strand
GCCAGTTTTCTGGCAATTGCGCTATTGTCGGTGCCGTTTCCGATGGTGATTGCCGCCGCGGCGCTGTTTGGCGTGTGGGCAATGCGCCCGCCTGGTTCGGCGCCGCCCGCCCAAGAGGCAGACGACTCCGTGGTTGCGCGCATGGCCGCGGCAGGCGAACTCGGCCACGCGCAACCTTCCCTTGCTCGGTTTGCGGCAGCCCTTGCGGTTGGGATGGCGGCGTGGGCGTTGCCGTTGTATGCCCTTGCCGCCACACCGGGATGCCCGCAGACGCTGGCCGACATGGCCCTGTACTTCAGCAAGGCGGCGATGGTCACGTTTGGCGGTGCCTATGCCGTGCTGGCCTACGTGGCGCAGTCGGCCGCGGCCGAGTTCCACTGGGTGACGGCTGCCGAGATGGTCGACGGCCTCGGTCTGGCGGAGACCACACCCGGTCCGTTGATTCTGGTGCTCGAGTTCGTGGGCTTCGTCGGCGCCCATCGCCACCACGGTGCCCTGGCGCCCCAACTGGCCGGGATGCTCGGCGCCGTCGTGGCGCTGTGGGCGACGTTTGCGCCGTGCTTTCTGTGGATTTTTGCCGGGGCGCCGTTCGTCGAGGCACTGCGAACCAATCAATGCCTGGCCGGCGCGCTATCGGCCATTGGCGCAGCTGTTTTCGGGGTGGTCGCTAGTTTGTCGTTGTGGTTTGGCGGCCACGTGTGGTTCAGCCGCCTGGATCGCGTAGCGCTTGGACCGGTGGCGGTGCTGGCCCCCGAATTGACCTCTGTGCGCTGGTCCGCGCTCGGCCTGACCGTGCTCGCATGCCTTGCCCTGTTGCGGTGGCACTGGGGCGTCGGGCGCACCTTGGCCCTGGCCGTGGTGGCGGCGACCGCACTGGCGGCTTTGGGCTTGAACGGGTAGTCGGGTCGGTTGCGGTTTCGTTTCGACGTTGTCGGCGCATGGAACGGCAATACCTCGGCAAGCCTGGCCCTGGGGCACTTGCGCCCGCGCACCTTGGCTCGCCGGCCGCGGGCGTAGGCGTGCGGTCGAGAACGCCAGCATCCGCGCATCGGTCCCGTTGCGCTTGCGGCCGCTGCAAGCGCTGGCGACTCCGACCGTGCACCGGACGTTGACAGCACATCCCCCGCAGCACAGCATCGCCATGGCGCGGCCGAATTGGCCCGCGGCCGGCAGTTTGGACGCGGCCGTGCCCGGCGCCGCGGGTTGACCGGTTCTGACCGCAAGGCACGCATGCAGCCACAAGCCGAAGCTGTGGACCGACCCGGCCGACCGACGCGGCTGCGGTACTTGGTGTGCGCCGCAGCACTTGCGGCCTGGGCATGCACAAACCAAGCGGCATCACCAGTCGCCGCAATCGACGCGCCGGATACGACCGGCGCCGATGTGCCGTCCGACGTCGCGAGCGAACCCTACGACGCCGCCCCTGCTTGTCCAGACGGGCAGGAACTGTGCGGCGGAGCGTGCTTGCCGCAATGCACCTCACCCACCGTGCGTTTGCCGTCGTGCCTGTGCCGCGACCCGCGGACGCCGCCCAAGGCGGTGCGCGGACCGGTGGGCGACAGGCTGTGTCTGTCGGTCAACCCGATTGCCGGCAATTCCGCGCACGCCAAAGCGCGCCGCCAGTTCGTGTTCAACGCGGCCAAGCAGTTGGGCGTCCGCACGCTGCGGGTGCATTTCCTGTGGGCCGATGTCGAGCCCAAGCAGGGTCAATTCCAGTGGGGCGACGTGGACGCGATGCGGGCCGAGTCGGCGGCGGCCGGCCTGGACTTGCTGGTGGTGCTTGCCTACGGCGCACCGTGGGCCAGCAAAGCCGCGCAAGCCCATGGCAACGACCACCACTACCCTCCGGACGACCCGGCACATTTCGCCAACTACGCCGCCAAGCTGGCCGCGCACCTGACCCCGACGGTGCGCGACTACGAGGTGTGGAATGAACAGAATGCCGGCTACCGCTTCTGGAAAGGCGAGCCCGATGGCTTCAACGGCAATCCCGCGAACTATGCCAAGCTCCTTGTGGCAGCCGCCCAGGCCGTCCACGCGGTCGACCCCAAGCTGCGCGTCGGCTACGGCGGCCTGTTCTACTTTCCGCAGCTGATCCTGGGTGCCGAAGCGTTCTTGGATCAGAGTCTGACGGCTGAACCCGGCATGGGTAGCCAGTTCGATGCCCTCGGTTGGCATCCCTATGGCGTCTACCCGCCGCTGCAGCCGCCCGAATACGCCACGCCGGACGCCAAGGTGCCGCAGTGGGCGGTCCACCAGTGTGCCGACCGCATGGATGCGGTGCTGGCAAAGCACCAGTTGCCGGCCAAGCCACACTGGGTCACCGAACTGGGCTGGCCGAGCGTAGTCGGCGGCGACCCCGAACAACAAGCGCGGTGGCTGGTGCGCGCCTATGCCCTGCTGCTGGCGCGCAACGTCGAGTACTTGTGCTGGTACACCATTTGGGACGGAGATCCGGCGACCGCCCTCGCACCTTGGGAAGCCGGCTTCGGTCTGTACACCCACGATGCGGACTTGCTGGACGGCAGCGTTCCCCAGGCCAAGCCGTCGGCGCTGGCGCACACGCGGCTTTCCCAGCAGTTGGCCGGTTTGGGCTGGGCGGCAGACGCTACGCAAGGGCCCGTTCGCGCACAGGCGTTCGCGGACCCCGCGGGTTCGTCCGCTGTGTACGTGGTCTGGAACGACACCCTGGCCGTCGGTGCCACCCAAGATGCGGACCCTGCCACGGTTGTGCATTGGCCGGCACGGCACAACAGGGTCTACACGTGGACGCCTGCCGTGGGCCTGCCGGCAACGGTGACCCCAGATGCCGCGGGCATGCTGGCGCTGCCGGTGCGGGCCAGTGCGGGGTTCTTGCGCGAAGCGGCGGCGCCACCGGGTCCGTAGCGAAGCCGGCCGATTCGAGGCGCAGCCCTAGTCGCGGAGCCACCCGCCAACCAGGTGTAGCCGTCCACGTGGCCAGGACGGCGAACCGAGCGCCCAAGCGCCCAACCCCGTCTGTCAGCCCTTTGGCCGATGCGCAAAGGACCCGTGTAATACCAAAGCCAGCCAAACAGG
>CAXRHS010000949.1:0-3103 GCA_964230235.1 Myxococcota bacterium | reverse complement strand
AGCGGCAAGCTGGACATCGATCTCAAAGGGCAGCGCATCCAAGTCGAGTCGGGCCGGGTAGAGGTCGGCAATGTCCACGTCGAGGTCGCCGGGGCGGTCGACCGCTTCCGCACGGCACCGGCGTTCCAAGTCCACATCGCGGTGCCGACGGTCACCTGCCAGGACGTGGTGCAGGCCGTGCCAAAGGGGTTTGCGGACACCCTCGCCGGTATGCAATGCGAAGGGCGATTGTCTTACGAATTCAAGGGATCGCTGGATACCGCCAACATGGATGGGCTGCAATTCGAGTTCAAGCCGATGCTGGGCGACGTCAAGGTGATGACCCTTGGACCCAACATCGACTTTGGGCGTTTCGAGGGCGAGTTCGAGCACCAGGCGGTCCGCTACCACCATGATCGCAGCAGTGGGCAGACGTCGATGACGGTCGTGCGCTTCAAGACCGGCCCCGGCAGCGCCAACTGGGTGCCCTACGAGCAGGTGTCGCCCAAGTTCATCGACGTGCTGCTGACCACCGAAGATGGCGGCTTTTTCGGCCACAGCGGCTTCTTGACCGAGGCGATCAAGGGGGCCGTCATCGCCAACCTCAAGAAGGGCCGCTTTGCGCGCGGCGCGAGCACGATTACCCAACAGCTCATCAAGAACCTGTTCTTTCCGCGCCGCGAAAAGACCATCTCGCGCAAGCTGCAAGAGGCGGTGGTGACCTGGTATGCCGAGAACAGCAACGTGCTCGGCGCCACCAAGGCGGAGCGCAAGCACCGCATGATGGAGTTGTACCTGAACATCATCGAACTCGGTCCCGGCGACATCTATGGCATTGGCGCGGCCAGCTGGCAGTATTTCAGCCGCCCGCCCGCCCAGTTGACGCTTTTGCAGTGCATCTGGCTGGCGTCGATCATCCCCAGTCCGACCGGCTACTTCTCCGGCGAGTTCTTGCCAGGCAAGATCAGCGAGTGGCACCGGCAGTTGCTGATCTTCTATGCCGACGCCATGCTCAAACGCGGCAAGATTACCCAGGAAGAGCGCGACCGCTTGGGCGACTGCAACGTCGTGTTTGGCGGTGCGCCCGATGGGTCCGAAGAGCCGCCGCCAGAGGGGCTTGGCCACGAAGGCGACGCCGACCTGGACGAGGATTTGCAGGGTCTGCCCAAGCCGACCGCGCCAGGACCGGCGGTCGATCCGGGGCAACTTCCGTGATCGGTTTGCGACACTCGCGAGGAATCTCATGCGCCTGTACTTGATGCGACATGGCATCGCCATCGACCGAACCGACCCCCAGAGCCCCGAAGCCGATGCAGAGCGGCCGCTGACCCAGGAAGGTCGCGAGCGGACCCGACTGGCGCTGCATGGCCTCGTCAGCCTTGGCGTGGTGGTCGACCGCATCGTGTCGAGTCCGCTGCTGCGCTGCGTGCAAACGGCCGAATTGGGCGCCGAAGCGCTCGGCGTACCGCGGTTGGCCCTGGAGACGCACGCCGGTCTCGCGCCGGGTGGCGACCCGACCGACTTGTGCACCGTGCTGCGCTCGCTGCCGGACGACGGCGTGCTGGTGGTGGGCCATGCGCCCGATTTGGACCACATGGCCGCGCGGTTGCTGGGTTTGCCCGCGCCGGTCACGGCGCTCAAGAAGTCAGGGGTCGCGGTGTTGAGCCAAAAGCCGGGCGCGCCGACCGCACGGCTCATCGGCGTCTACGAGCCCAAGACGTTGCGGCGGCTCGGGCGCTCGGAATAGGCGGCTATTTCGCTGCCACCTGAACCAAGCGATCGTCATCCAAGCGCAGCGCGGTCAGCGCGTTGCCCCACACGCAGCCGGAATCCAGGCTCTGCCAGTCGGCACCCTTGCGCACGCCGAGCGCAGCCCAGTGGCCGAACACGATGCGGGTCCCGGCGCTTTTGCGGTTCGGCACCGCATACCAGGCGATGTGGTGCTCCGGCGCCGACTCTGGTGCCCCGTTGTACTCGGGCAGGGCTGCGCCGTCCGCGCTGCAGCAGCGCAAGCGGGTGACCGTGGCGACAAACTCGGCGGCGTGGCGCACCGCCGGGTCGATCGGCGCCCGTGACGCGGTGACGGCCGCGAGCAGGTCGCGGTGTTGACCGTTGCCGAGCAGCTTTTCAGCGGCCCGAGCGCGCAGCTCGGCGCCGTGTACGGTCCAGTGCGCATCCAGGCCCGCGTGGACGATGAGCGTCGGCCCGCTCGGCGTCCTCACCTTGCGCAGCAGGGACTGGCGTCGCAACCACAGGGCCAGACTGTCGCGGTCCCTGGCGGCCAGCAATTCGTCGAGCGTGTCGCGCCGCTTGGCACCCGTCAGTCCGGCCGCTCGCCCCAGAAAGTGCAGGTCGTGGTTGCCCAGCACGGTGGACACGCTGCCGGGTTGCGCGCGATCGGTCGCCACCGCCCAGCGCAGCACGCCCAGCGAGTCCGGGCCGCGGTTGACCAGGTCGCCACAAAAGATCGCGCGGTCGCGAACGGCGTCAAAGCGCATGGCCACCAGCAACCGCTTGAGCGGCTCCAAACACCCCTGCACATCGCCGATCACCCAGGTCGCCATCTACCGCCCTCGCCGCGGCGGCAATGGTAGCCTGCTGCGATCGGCGTGCAAGGGGGCCGGCCGGGGCCGCGCTGTCGTTTGCCCTTCCCGCCCTGGCGCATTTCCCGTATCCTGCCGCCGGATTCGTGCGTCCGCGAGTCCGCACCCCGAGGAGCCGCCATGGCCCGCCCGCCGACCGCCTCGAGTTTGCAGTGGATCCGCCGTTGGCGCTCGCCGCTGGCGCTGTGGGTCGTGTTCGCCTTCGCCTTGCAGGCCTGTGCGGACCAACACGTCGCCGGCATCGTGGTCGGCAGCGACGCCAACAGCAAGACCGACGGCGGCAGCCTGTTTGGCAAGGACGGCGGCTCGCTCAAGCCCGACGGCGGTGGCGCGACGCCGGACGTGGACGAAGAACCGGACAGCCCTGAAAAGGCCGACATCGGCATCAAGCGCGAAATCATCGTGATGCTCAACACCACGCTGCCGCAGGTCATCGCGCCTTCCCTGCCCCTGCCTGTGTACGCCAAAGTCATCGACTACACCCACGGGGTTCCGGCAGACGGCGTCGCGGTGCTGTGGGA
>CAXRHS010000948.1:0-3942 GCA_964230235.1 Myxococcota bacterium | reverse complement strand
CGCCGCGAGGCCGATGACCAGTTTGCTAGGTAGATTCATGGCATTGCCCGAAGCGCCTGCGACCCGCTGCGTCCGAGGGTCCGGTCTGCCGCGGCAGGATAAACTGGCCGCGCCGGCCTGTCACTCGCGATTACCCGCTTCGATTCGCGCGTGCGATGGCCGCCAAGCGGGCGCACCGGTGACTTTCGTTGCGCGTTGCGAGCGGGACCGGCGCGGTCCAGATCGGCGCACCCACCCGCCAACGTTGTCAGGCCGCGTACGCCGAGATCAGCCGTAGAACTTTCCACCCTTGGCGGCCAGGTCCAGCAGCAGCTGACAGGGTGTGAACCGCTTGCCGTACTTGCTCTCCAAAGCTCGCAAGCGGTCCACGATCACGCGGACGCCGTACCGATCCGCGTACCGAAACGGACCGCCCTCAAAGGGCGGAAACCCGATACCCATGACCGCGCCGAGGTCACCGGCATACGCGTCACGCAGGATGCCTTCCTGCAGGCACAGGGCGGCCTCGTTGACGAGGCCCAACACCAGCCGGTCGCCCATCTCGGCGAAATCGGCGCGCTTGGTGCCCTTGCCGCCTGGCAGATGCTTGTAGACGGTGTCGTCGATGATCTTGTTGCCGTCCGCATCCAGTTCGCTTTTGCCGTTCTTGTACTTGTAGAAGCCCTTGTTGTTCTTGCGGCCGTAGCGGCCCTCTTCCAGCAGCTTGCCGCTGACGTCGGGTGGCAGCTGCATGCGCTCGCCGTAGTACTCGCGAATCGTCTTGAGCACTTTGACGCCGACGTCGATGCCGACCTCGTCTGACAGCGTAATCGGACCGACCGGGAAGCCGACACGGGTCGCCGCTTCGTCGATGTCGAGCAGGCTGTAGCCGTCGAGCGCCATGAAGATGGCTTCCGACATGTACGGCACCAGGGCACGCGTCGTGTAGAACCCGGCACAATCCTTGACGACAATCACGTACTTGCCCATCTTGCGGGCGACTGCGACGGTCTTGGCCGTCACCTCCGGCGCGGTCTTGTCGGTGACGATGATCTCGACCAGCGGCATCTTTTCCACCGGGCTGAAGAAGTGCATGCCGATGACGCGCTCTGGGTGGCGAGCCTTGGCGGCGATTTCCGCGATGGGGATGGCACTGGTATTGGTGGCAAAAATGCCGTCAACCCGCGATAACTCCTCGAATTCGGCCAATAGCCGCTGCTTGAGTCCAAGGTCTTCAAAGACCGCTTCGATGAGCACGTCGGCGCGCCCGAAGCCCGCCCAGTCGGTGCCGCCCGAAATGCGCGCCATCCGCTCGTCGACACCGGCCTGGCCGTACACACGCTTCTTCTTGGCCTTGCCGTACACCACCCGTGCGTAGTCGAGCGCTTTGGCGATGGCCGCGTGATCGCGATCCTTGAGGCGCACTTCGACGCCGTTGTCCGCGAGCACGGTGGCAATGCCAGCGCCCATCAGGCCGGCGCCGAGCATGCCGACACGCTGAACCGGCGCCGCCTTGACGTTTTCCGTGCCCGGACCGTCGTCCTTCTTGAGCGCGGTGATGGCCGCAAACAGGTGGCGCAGCCCGGCCGACTGCGGCGTCATCAGCAACTCACCGAATCCCTTGGCCTCGGCCTCGTAGGTCCCTTTGTCGACGACGTCCAAGATCCGCAGCGGCGCCGGGTACATGCCCTTGGTTTGCTTGAGTACTTTCTTGCGGGCTTCGCGCAAGACCACCATCTTGCCGAGCGGGTTGCCCTCCAAAAGAAAGTGCTGGACCTCGTCCTTGACCGGCGGCTTCTTCTTGGGCTCGACCCTGCCGTGGGCCAGATCGCGGGCGAGCGCCTTGGCAGCGTCCAGCAGTTGCAACTGCGGAACTGTCCGGTCGACCAGGCCCAGCTTGTACGCCTTGGCGGCGCGGATGTTGCGGCCGGTCAGCATCATGTCCAGCGCATTGGCGAGACCGATGAGCTTGGGCAGGCGTACCGTTCCACCTGCGCCCGGCAAAAGGCCGAGCATGACCTCCGGCAGGGCCAGCTTGGTCTTGCGGTGCTCGCTCGCCACCCGCGCGCGGCACGCCAAGGCCAGCTCAAGGCCGCCGCCCAAAGCCTCGCCATGGATCGCGGCCACGGTCGGAATCTTCAGTGCCGCCAACCGGTTCATGCCTTCTTGGGCACCGCGCGACAACTTCTCCGCGTCCGCCGCGGTCGTCACTTGTGCGAGGTCGTCGAGGTCAGCGCCGGCGATGAAACCGGTGTCCTTGGCCGAGGCGATGACCAGGCCCTTGATGGCGGAATCCGCGGCGATTTTGTTGTAGACCGCTTCGAACTCGGGCATCAGGTCCACAGACAGCGTGTTGACCTTCTTGCCGGGGCAATCGATCCACAACACGGCAATGCCGTCGCCGTCAGGGGCTTGCAGCCGCAGCGCAGGGTTTTGCAGGCTCATGGGGGGCTCCCTCTTTCGGTCAGTGTGCGTCAGGCGCTGGTCGGCTTTGGCGCGTGTAGCTGACGTCAGTTGATTTCCAGCACCATGGCCGCGCCCATCCCGCCCGCCGCGCAAGCAGTGCCCAGCCCGAGGTTGCGGTTGTTCTGGCGCAAGGTGCGCAGCATGGTGCCGACGATCCGCACGCCGGTCGCGGCAAACGGGTGACCGTAGGCCAACGAGCCGCCGCGCACGTTCAAGCGATCGGGGTCGACCTCGCCCAGGATCTTGTCGCGGCCCAGCTTGTCGGCAAAGAAGGTGCGGTCGGTGAACATCTTGAGGTTGCTCAACACTTGCGCCGCAAATGCCTCGTGGATCTCGATGAAATCCAGGTCATCGAGCCAGATGCCCGCACGGTCGAGCGCGCCGGGCACGCTGTACACATTACCCAGCAACATGTTTTCGCGCGGGTCCTGGCCGGCGAAGTTGTACGACCGCACGTAACCCAGGATGGGCAATCCGAGTTCTTTGGCCCGCGACTCGCGCGCAATCAAGCAGCACGCTGCGCCATCGGTGAGCGCGCTCGACGTCGCGGCGGTGATGGTGCCGTTGCGCTTGTCGAAAGCCGGTTTGAGCTTGGCAATCTTGGCGGCGTCGATGTCGCCGCGAATGATGTTGTCAGCGCTGACCGGCCCCTTGGGCGTCTGGACCGTCATGATCTCTTCGGCAACCAACCCTTGCTGCACCGCGCCGTGGGCCTTGCGGTGCGATCCAATCGCGAAGGCCTCTTGGGCCTGGCGGGTAATGCCAAAAGCCTGCGCGGTCTCTTCGGCGTGTTCGCCCATGGTCAGGCCGGTATAGCGCTCGGTCAGCGCCGGCGGCGTCGGGAACAAGTCGAGTGGGTTGAGGTTGCGCAGCTTCTTGAGCAGATCCAGCCCCTTGGCCTTCTGCATCTCCTGGAGCGTGTCGATGACCTGCTTCTTGTAGGTCACTGGCGCATGGCTGGTGACGTCCACGCCGCCGCAGAGCACGGTGTCGGCGACGCCCGCCCAAATCATCTCGCAGCCAGAAGCGATCGACTGAAAGCCAGTCGCGCAGGCGCGCGAAGTGGTGACGCCGTGGGCGTGGTACATGCCGAGGTTCAGCGCCACTTCGCGGGCGATGTTGGGGCTGCGCGGCACCGCAATGACGGTTCCCCACACCAGCTGATCGACGGCCTTGCCAGGCAGTTCGAGCCGGAACAGCAGCTCGCGCGCCACCTGCGTCGATAGTTCGACCGGGTCGACCTCGTTCAAGTCCGACCACGACCGCGAAAACGGCGTCCGCAGCACTGATACGATGGCAATCCGGTCCCTGCCCGCGCCCATCTTTGCGCGCGGTGCGGTCGGTGCGGAGGCGGCGGGTGCAGGCGCCACAGGTTCGGCGGCCGGGGCTTCGGCGGTCGGAGCTTCGGCGGGGGCTTCGGCGGCTTTTTTGCGGGGGGCCATGGCGACCTCATCAGCGCTGGAGGGAAAAGGGGCGGTGCGCGGACCGCTGCGGCCG
>CAXRHS010000947.1:0-5354 GCA_964230235.1 Myxococcota bacterium | reverse complement strand
GGGGTTGGGTGGCGCATTGACAGGCCGCGCGGCGCGGGCCTAAATTGCGGCGCGCGCGCTGCCTGGGTGACTGGGCGGCTGTCGCGGGCGTAGCTCAATGGTAGAGCGTCAGCTTCCCAAGCTGAATGTTGCGGGTTCGAGCCCCGTTGCCCGCTCCAAGAAATTGAAATGGATTTGAGCCGGAAGGTCGCGTGACACCTGCGGATTTTGGCGCGGTGTCACTCGGTGGGTGTCACAAGGTCCAGACACTGCCAACAGAATCTGGCCCGCCCGGGCCTGGGTCAAGATGCGCGACGGCACGCCGCGAAAAAAGGCAGCGCCGCTACGAGCAAGTTGGTATCCAGAACAACGAGCGTCATCGCTCGCTGCGCACTTCGGCCACTGCCAGCGCGACGTCGGCTTGCGTCAAGCCCAAAGCCGCCACCCGGTCGCGAATGAGGTCAAGGTCAAAGGCCGGTTCGATCCGCACCGGGCGCAGAACGATGGCAGAGCCCTCGACGGTGGCATCGAAAGAGTCAGCCCGCGGGACCTGGCGCAGAATTTCCTTGGGCAGCGTCAGTTGGTTCTTGGAAGTCAATTTGGCCAGCATGGAGACTCCTTATTTCCTTACGATTCGTATCCGGCGGGTCAAAGTCATGCCGGTGGCCAAACAAGGCAACCGGCGGCCGCGACGGACCCTCGATCTCCGCCGCCCCCCCACCTTGCACGCTCCCGCCTTTTCCCCGATCCTACCGCGCCCACGGCGCCCCCTTCGGCGCCCAGAGACCCACATGCGCGGCATCTACACCAACATCTTACACGCCATTGGCGACACCCCGCTGGTGCAACTGAACAAGGTGGTCGGTCGCCACGACGCCCGCGTGCTGGCCAAACTCGAGTACATGAACCCCGGCGCCTCGGTCAAAGACCGCATGGCGCTGCACATCATCGAAGAGGCCGAGCGCCAGGGTCTGCTCAAGCCGGGCAGCGTGATTGTCGAGAACACCTCGGGCAACACCGGCGTCGGCGTGGCGCTGGCCGCGGCCGTCAAGGGCTACCGCTGCATCTTTACGATGCCCGACAAGATGAGTCAGGAGAAGGTCAATCGACTAAAGGCTTTTGGCGCCGAAGTGGTGGTCACACCCACTGCCGTTCCGGCCGACAGCCCCGACAGCTACTACGAGACCGCCAAGCGCATCCACCGCGAGACGCCGGGCTCTTTCATGCTCAACCAGTACCACAACAAGCTCAACATCGAAGCGCACTACCGTTCAACCGGCCCTGAAATCTGGGAGCAGACCGCCGGCAACTTCAGCTACCTCGTCGGCGGCATCGGCACCGGCGGCACCATGAGCGGCACCTCCAAGTACATCAAGGAGAAAAACCCGCGCATCCGCACGGTTGGCGTCGATCCCGAGGGCTCGATCTACTACGACATGTTCCACACCCAGGCCCACGGCGAGCCGCACACCTACAAGGTCGAGGGCATCGGCGAAGACATGGTGTGCGGCGCGCTGGAATTTGAGTGGCTCGACGACGTGATGCAGGTCAGCGACCGCGAGTGCTTCCAGATGGCGCGCCGGCTGACCCGCGAAGAGGGCATCTTTGCCGGTGGGTCGTCGGGCGGCGCGGTCCACGCGGCGGCAGCGCTGGCGCGCGAACTGGGGCGCCACCACACCATCGTGGTCATCCTGCCCGACTCGGGTGCCATCTACCTGTCCAAGTTCTTCAACGACGCCTGGATGCGCGACAACGGCTTTTTCGACGAGGAGCACCGCCAGGCCAGCGTGCGCGACCTTTTGCGTGGCAAAAGCCACATCTTGCACACCGCGGCACCCAACGAGTCGGTCAAAGAAGCGATCGCCCGGCTCAAGCGCGAGGGCATCAGCCAGATGCCGGTGGTGACCGATTCCGGCGAGCCGATCGGCATGGTCCACGAAATCGACCTGCTCAACGCCATTGTCGACGGCACCCACAGCCGCACCGACACCATCGCCGGCCTGGTCAAACCGCTGCAAGGCGTCATCGATCCCGACGGTGCCATCGATCAGCTGCGCGCCATCTTGAGCAACGACAATGTGGCGGTGGTGGTGGCGGCCGGCAAGTGCGTCGGCATCATCACCAAGATCGATCTCATCGACTACCTGGCGCGCCGCGGCTGAACCGTATCGCGCGGCAGCGACCGGAGACCACGCCAGTTCAAGCCGATCGTGCCAGACTGCGCAGGTGTTCGCGCAGTGCCCGACCGGTATGGCTGCCGTCCACGTCTGCCACGGCTTCGGGCGTGCCCTCGGCCACGATCTGACCGCCGGCACCGCCGCCTTCCGGGCCCAGGTCCAGCACCCAGTCGCTCGCCAGCACGACGTCGAGGTTGTGCTCGATGACCAGCACGCTGTTGCCGCGGTCCACCAGTCGCTGCAGCACGCCCAGCAACTTGGCGACGTCGTCGTAGTGCAGGCCCGTGGTCGGTTCGTCAAAGACGTAGAGCGTCTTGCCGGTGCCCGGCCGCGCCAGCTCGCGCGAGAGCTTGACGCGCTGGGCCTCGCCACCCGACAGCGTGGTCGCGGACTGTCCGAGGTTCATGTAGCCCAGGCCGACCTGGCGCAGCGTCTGCAACACCTTGATGATCGACGGGTTGGCCGCAAACAGGTCGGCGGCGTCGTCGATGGTCATCTCCAACACGTCGGCGATCGACTTGCCTTTGTAGGTCACAGCCAGCGTGGCGTCGTTGAAGCGGCGACCGCGGCACACTTCGCACGGCACATACACGTCGGCCAAGAAGTGCATCTCGATTTGCAAGACCCCGTCGCCAGAACAGTTTTCGCAGCGCCCGCCTTTGACGTTGAAGCTGAAGCGGCCCGGGCCATAGCCCATGGTCTTGGCCTCGGGCAGCTCGGCGAACACTTGCCGAATCAAATCCCAGGCCTTGGTGTAGGTCGCCGGGTTGCTGCGCGGGGTCCGACCGATCGGTTGCTGATCGACTTCGATGACCTTGTCCCACGCCTGCAAGCCGTCCAGACCGGTGCAGTTCAGCCAGCCGGCCCGCGACTTGTCCAGCCCCGCCCGCAAGTTGGGCAGCACGATGTCGTGGATGAGCGTCGACTTGCCGGCGCCCGAAACACCGGTAACGGCCGCAAACACGCCAATCGGCAAGCGCGCGTCGATGCCGCGCAGGTTGTGGCTGCGCGCACCGCGCACCGTCAGCCATCCCTTGGGCTGGCGGCGCCTGGCCGGCATGTCGAGCCGCAAGCGCCGCGCCAGGTAGCCACCGGTGCGCGAATCGGGGTGTGCCATCACCTGCGCAGGCGTGCCCTGCGCCACCACGTGGCCGCCGAGCCGCCCGGCACCCGGGCCAAAATCGACCAGGTGATCGGCCGCCAGCAAGGTGTCTTCATCGTGCTCGACGACCAGAACCGTGTTGCCCAGGTCGCGCAGACGCAACAGGGTCTCGACCAGCCGCCGGCTGTCGCGCGGGTGCAGCCCGATCGACGGTTCGTCCAGGATGTACAGCACGCCGGTCAGCTCCGACCCGACCTGGCTGGCCAGCCGGATGCGCTGGGCCTCGCCGCCCGATAGCGTCGCCGAGCCGCGGTCCAGCGTCAGGTACTGTAGCCCCACCTGTTCCAAGAACCCCAGGCGGGCCAACAGTTCCTTCTTCAGTTCACTGGCGATCTGGGCCGCCGCGCCGTGCAGCGGCATGTCGGCCAGGAAAGCGCGCGCCCGACCGATCGACCAGCCGCCCAACTCGGGCAGGGTCACACCCGCGACGCGCACCGCGCGGCTGTCCTGGCGCAAGCGCACTCCGTGGCAGTCCGGGCAGTCGGCCTGCACGAAAAAGCCCTGGTAGAAATCGCGCTGCTGCTCGCTGGACGTCTCCTTCCAACGCCGTTGCAGCTGTGGAATGACCCCCTCAAAGCGCGCGCCCCAGGTGCCCTGGCCGTGCTGACCCTGCCAGCTGATCTGGTAGCGGCCTTCGCTGCCGTACAACACCTGGTCGCGCTGTTCGGTTGTCAGGTCGCGCCATGGCGTCTCGAACGGAATGCTGTTGGCCTCGCACATGCTCTGCAGGATCTTGAAGGTCATGCCGCCCAGGTCCGCGACGCCTTTCCACGGCGCGATGGCACCGCCGCGCAGCGACAGACTCGGGTCGGGCACCACCAAAGCGGGATCCACCTGCATCGCGAAACCAAGGCCCTTGCAGGCTTCGCACGCCCCAACCGGACTGTTGAAGCTAAAGCACAGCGGCGACAGTTCGCCAAAACTGCGGTTACAGGTGTCGCAGAACCGCGCCTCGCTGAAGGATTTTTCCTGCCAAGGCGCGTCGGCGTCTGCGGTCGCCAGGGCGACGCTGCACTTGCCCAGGCCGCGCTTGAGCGCCTGCTCCACGCTATCGGTCAGCCGTCGCGCTTCGTCGGCGCGCACCACCGCGCGATCGATGACCCAGTCGATGTCGTGCTTCTTGTTCTTGTCGAGCGCCAGGCCGGCCGCAATCTCGACGATCTCGCCGCCAATGCGCGCCCGCACGATGCCGTCGCCCAGCGCCGCCGCAAACTCGGTCGCGAAAGTGCCCTTCTTCTGCCGGCACAGCGGCGCCAGCACATAGATGCGACTGCCCTGCGGCAACCGCAAGATTTCGGTGACGATCTGCGCGGCCTCCTGGGCACCCACACTGGCACCGCAACTGGGGCAATGCTGCACGCCGACGCGGGCCCACAGCACGCGCAGGTAGTCGTGGATTTCCGTGACCGTGCCGACCGTGCTGCGCGGGTTGCTGCCGGCCGACTTCTGCTCGATCGCGATTGTGGGCGACAGGCCGCTGATCTTGTCGTACACCGGCTTGTCCAACTGGCCCAGAAACTGCCGCGCGTACGCCGACAGCGACTCGACGTAGCGGCGCTGACCTTCGGCATACAGCGTGTCAAAGGCCAGCGAGCTTTTGCCCGACCCCGACGGCCCGCAAAACACCACCAGTCGGTTCTTGGGCAACCGCATGCTGACATTGCGCAAGTTGTGCTGGGCCGCGCCGCTGACCACCAGCCAGTCTTTGGGGGCGTTGGTGGAAGGCTCGCTCAAATCGGTGGCGGCGTCAGGGGTCATGGTCGCGCAGGGCACGGGCCGAAGTTGGCCGGGCGCGCAAGGTAGTCGCCGGTCCGCGGGGTGTCTAGCGCGCACCTGGCAAGTCGACGGTGATTCCGCGGCCAGTCCGGCCAACCCGGTGCGCGCGCCGCAGGGCTTGCCCCATCATCCCTTGGCGCTAAGGGCCTGTAAAAGAACAAGTCAATCGACACGTGCGCGGAGCGGAGCGGCGAGTCGACTTGCAAAGTCGCGAGCTTGCGACCCACCAAGCAAGCAGTGGGCCAACGTAGAAAATCGAG